>JAGCXU010000029.1 GCA_017961145.1 Bacteroidaceae bacterium
ACTGCGCAAGGCATCTTCGTCAACTACCTTAACGTTCAGAAGACAGGCCGCATGAAGCTCCCCTTCGGCATTGCTCAGATAGGCAAAGCCTTTAGGAATGAGATAGTTGCTCGCCAGTTCATCTTCCGAATGAGGGAGTTCGAACAGATGGAGATGCAGTTCTTCATCCAGCCCGGAACCGAGTTGGATTGGTTCGCGAAATGGAAGGAAACACGCATGAAATGGCATCAGAATCTTGGTTTTGGCGCGGAAAACTACCGCTTCCACGACCATGACAAGCTCGCACACTATGCCAATGCCGCCACAGATATCGAGTTCCGTATGCCGTTTGGCTTCAAGGAAGTGGAAGGCATTCACAGCCGCACGAACTTCGACCTCTCGCAACATGCGAAATATAGCGGTAAGAAGATTGAATACTTCGACCCCGAAACGAACGAGAGCTACACGCCTTATGTCATCGAGACCTCAATCGGAGTGGACCGCATGTTCCTTTCCATCATGTGTCACAGCTACGAAGAACAGCTCCTTCCCGACGGTCAGACAAGAACCGTACTGCATCTTCCCGCAGCTCTCGCCCCTGTAAAACTTGCAGTATTCCCGCTTACGAAGAAAGAAGGAATGCCCGAAAAGGCTCAGGAAATCATCAATGAACTCCGCTTCCACTTCAATTGCAAGTACGAAGAGAAAGACCAGATCGGCAAACGCTACCGCCGAATGGATGCAATAGGCTGTCCTTACTGCGTCACCGTCGATCAGCAAACTCTCGAAGACAACACTGTAACACTTCGCGATCGCGACACGATGGAGCAACACAGAGTGCCCATCAGCGAACTGCGTAGCATCATAGAAGACAAGGTGAGCATCACCTCTCTCCTCAAGAAACTGCTCTAGAAAATGAATTACAGACAGAAAGTTCTTCTCCTATTGCCAGCCTTGTTGCTGTTTCTCCTTGCTTCTTGCAGAAGCAGCGAGGATAGTTATGACCCGCATTACGACTGGAAAGAGCGCAATGCTCAATGGTTTGCCGAAGTATATGATGCAGCCCTAGCAGAGATTGCTGCTGCCAAAGCAGAATATCCGAATGGTAATGATTGGGAAGAACACTGCTATTGGCGCATCTACAAGACGCTGTTGAAGAGTCAGGACGTACAAGGTCCTGCCACAGATTACATCGTCTGCAAGATAAATGAGCGTGGCGACGGAGACTGGAGCGCAGCCTATACGGACAGCGTTCGCCTGTACTATCGGGCATGGATTATGGACGAGAACTATCCTGCGAGCAAGACAAACATGAAAGTCTTCAGCCAGTCTTATTATGGAGACTTTGATAAGACAACTGCAGCACCACTGGCTATGCCCGTCATCGGCACAGTAGAAGGCTTCATGACTGCCATCCAATACATGGTAAAAGGCGATGATTGGGATGTCTATATCCCTCAACAATTGGCATATAAGGAAACAGCATCAGATGCTGTTCCTGCCTATAGTACCTTATTATATCGCCTTCGCATCGAACTTGTCCACAAGAGCGGAACAGGAATGCCTGGTTGGAGATAGTCTCCCCGCAAGGTTTTTCCTATCGGATGTTGTTTCGAATCTTGGTGAGATAAGCGTTAAGTGCCTCCTCATCGCGATTGTCGATAATCTGTATCAGTTCTTTTAACTCGGAACGAATGCCTTCGACATGAGCTTTTGTGCGTGGGTTGAAGAGTATTTCGCGCAGAAGTGTATCGTCTTCTCCCAAGACACCTCTTGCTATCTTCAAGTGCCTTTTGAACGTTGTGCCTGGCGCATCTTGGTGTTTCATCACGGCAGAAAAAACGAAAGTGCTGACGAAAGGCACTGACAAACTGTATGCCATCGCTTCATCATGCTCGTCGAAACTGTATTCGTGAACATTCAAGCCAAGCCTTCTGTAAAGGTCAAGGAAGAAGATTCGCCCCATATAATCACCCTCATTAATAACGATGGCATTCTCCGAAGAGAGTGCTCCGAGGTTGGCAAAAGTAGGGCCGAACATCGGATGGGTCGAAACGTAACGCATTCCAGCTCCTTCATAAAAGTCTTTTAACCCGGTCTTCACAGAAGAGATGTCTGAAATGATGCAGTTCTTGGGCAAGCATGGAATGACTTGCTGAAAGACATCTACGGTATATTTCAGTGTTACGGCATTGATGACAAGCTCCGGCTTGAAGTCGCGTATCTCGTCGAGTGTGGTGAAGCGCTGTGTGTTGTAAAGGAAGCGCATTCGCCTCGGGTCAATCTCATAGACAGCGCATTCATGGTCGAAAGATAGGACGTCCGCAAAGAACGAACCCATCTTGCCAGCTCCTAAAATAAGAATCTTCATAATGCAGTACTGTATGTAGCCCCCTCTAAATCTCCCCGAGGGGAGACTTCCTGTTGGTTACTCCCCCTCGGGGGAGACGGAGGGGGGCCGTTCCTTACTTGTTGAATATCTCCATTTGCTGCCGAACGCTCTCTTCATGAATGTTTTCGAAGATGCTCTTGATGCAGTCTCTGCCGATACCGAGCAGCGAACCTTGCGCACCACGCTTGTCGAGAATCTCGCTATAACGGCGTGTCTGTACGACCGTCATGCCCACTTCCTTCTTGTATTCGCCGATGTTTCGGGATACTTTCATGCGCTTGGCGAGCAATTCGATGAGTTCGTCGTCGAGCACATCAATTTCGTGTCGATAGTCTTTAAGTTTGTCGGCGTGTTCTTTCGTGTCACGAAAGACGAGGCGCGACACGATGAAATCGAGCACATCGGGCGTCACCTGTTGCGAGGCATCACTCCAAGCCTTGTCGGGATTGCAGTGGCTCTCTACCATGAGGCCATCCAAACCCATATCCATCGCCTCCTGGCAGAGCGAAGCAATCAGGTCGCGTCGGCCGCTGATGTGGCTTGGGTCGCACACGACAGGCAGTTCTGGAAGGCGACGTTTCAGCTCGATAGGAATCTGCCACATCGGTTCGTTGCGATACAACTTCTTTTCATAGCTGCTGAAACCCCTGTGAATAGCGCCGAGTTTCTCAATGCCGGCACCATTGATGCGCAGCAACGCGCCAATCCACAACTCGAGGTCGGGGTTGACGGGGTTCTTAACGAGGACCGTCGCATCAGTGCCTTTGAGCGCATCTGCCAGTTCTTGCACGGCGAAAGGATTGGCTGTGGTGCGAGCTCCAATCCAGAGAATGTCGATTCCATACTTGAGAGCCAGTTCGACGTGCTTGGGTGTGGCCACTTCCGTAGCTGTAAGCATGCCTGTCTCCTCCTTGACTTGTGCCATCCAGGGAAGTGCCGGCTCACCATGTCCTTCGAAGCCTCCAGGCTTTGTTCGCGGCTTCCAAACGCCGGCGCGGAATATGTGACAGCCTTTGCCGGCAAGCTGTTTGGCTGTCGTCATCACTTGTTCTTCTGTCTCAGCACTGCAAGGACCGGCGATGATGAAAGCGCGTTCCTGGTCGCTCGGCAGGTTAAGGGGTTTTAGTTGGAGTTCCATAATATATAATGTATTGTTGTCTGTTATCTCATATACTGTTTGTATGAATCGTCTGTGACGAGGCTGCTGTCGCCGATGCTTAGGTTCCAGAGGATGCCGTCGCCGCCTTTCTCGGCTGCATCGATGATGATGTTTTCCTCGACAGCATTGTGGCGATACATTCCGGCATTCATGGATTCGACGCTCGAGTTGAAGCGTCCGGCGCTCTTGAACACGGTATGTCGCTTCTGCTTGTTGTTGTACCAATAGGCAAAGCAGTGGTCGTAGAAGCTGCGACCGCCGTGGCTGAGGAAGCCGACGGCAAACTGGTCGCTATAGCAGAAGTTGTACCAGTTGTTTTCCTTCTCGTCGATGAAGCCGCAACTGCTTTCGTAGTGTTCGTCCGAGTTGTAGTAGAGCGGGTGTATGTTGCGGAGGCTGTTGCCTGCGGAGCGTAGGAGGACGCCCACATGGACGCCGCCGATGCGCATGTTTGTCAAGGTGTTGTCGTAGCCTTCAACAAGGACGCCGATGCAGTCGGGCTTCCTGTTGCCCGTGATATTCGTGTCGGAGATGTCGCTGTCGGATGAGCCGCTGTTTGCTCCGTGCTTGATGTGTATGCCGATTGTCGTGTTCTTGATGGACGTCTGGCGAATGGCCGTCTCGCGTCCGCTGTCGATGGAGATGCCCTTTGCTATGCCTCTGCCGTCGATGACGCCGCCCCTCAGGTAGTAGTTGCTGCCGGGCGTTGAGATGTTGTTCGCGGCGTCTTTGCCCCCGAGACGTATCATGGCCTCCTCGCTCGCCCAGCCTTCTGCCGCCTGTATGATGGCGAAGTTCGAGAGCTCGAGTGCGACGCTTTTCTTCGGGTCGGCGGGTGTGAGGATGGGTTTGCTGATGATGTAGATGCCGTCGGGAAAGAAGATGGTGCGGTTGGGGTTTGAATCGATGGCACGCTGAATGTCATCGCTGACATCTTTCCCTGTCTTCTTTTTTATGTAGTCTGTGACGACGACGTAGCCTTTCTCGGAGGTTTTCCGAGCGAACAATGTCGTGGGCAATGCCAAGAGTAGGGTGAGGAGGAAAAGTAACTTGTGGTTCATTGCTTTATGCTGATTTCCTTGATGCGTCGCAGCGCTTCCTCGAACTTGTCTTCCTTAGCGCAAAGGCTGATGCGAATGTATCGTTTGCCATTACTTCCAAAGATAAAGCCGGGAGTGATGAACACTCTTGCTTCATGAAGAACCTGTTCCGTGAGTTCCTCTACATTATTATATTTGTCAGGGATGCGTCCCCAAAGGAACATACCGGTCTGTTGCGGATCGAACTGACAGCCGAGAACTTGCATGATTTCCTCTGCCATGCGACGTCTTTTGGCATAGGTCTCGACATTTGCCTGCTGATGCCAAAGGTCGGTATTGTCGTATGCTTTGGCTGCTGCAAGCTGCAGAGCGCGGAAAGTTCCGCTGTCAACATTACTTTTTACCTTGAGTATCCAGCTCACGAACTGAGCGTTGGTGGCAAGCAAACCTACTCGCCAGCCCGGCATATTATGGCTCTTCGACATCGAATTGAACTCGATGCAGCATTCCTTAGCTCGCGGCACTTGTAGAATTGAAAGCCTTTCTCCCTCGTTTAGGATGAAGCTGTAGGGATTGTCGTTTACCACAATGATGTTGTGACGCAGGGCAAAATCGACGAGTCGCTCGTATGTTTCGCGTCTTGCCCTTGCCCCTGTCGGCATGTTCGGGTAGTTTGTCCAAAGGAGTTTCACGCGGCTGAGGTCCATCTTCTCAAGTTGCTCGAAGTCGGGCTGCCAGTCGTTTTCGGGCAGAAGGTCGTAGTTAACAATCTTCGCGCCAAGCAGTTTCGAGAGACTCGTATAGGTGGGATAGCCGGGATTGGGAACCAAGACTTCATCTCCGACGTTGACAAAGGCCAGAGTTACATGCAAGATGCCCTCCTTGCTGCCTATTAAAGGCTGAATCTCGCTGTTCGGGTCGAGTTCGACACCATACCAGCGTTTGTAGAAACCACTCATTGCCCGACGCAACTCGGGGATGCCTATCGTGGGCTGATAGCCGTGAGCCGTAGGCTTTTGGGCTTCCTCGCAGAGTGTTTCGACTGTTTCCTGCGAGGGAGGCATATCTGGACTTCCGATGGCGAGGCTGATGACGTCCTTTCCTTCGGCATTCATCGCGGCCACTTCTTTCAGTTTGCGGCTGAAATAGTACTCGCTTACGTCGGCCAATCTGTCTGCCGGTTTTATGTTAAATGCTTTGTTTTCCATCTTCGTAAATGCCAAGTTGTTTGAGTTCGCGGGTAAGGGGAGTGATTGCGTTGAGAGCCTGTCGATAGCGTCTTTCGTCGTTGAAGGAGAGGTCGATGTAGAACATATATTGCCATTCTTGACCGATAATCGGCAGACTTTGTATTTTAGTCAGGTTGAGTTTATAGAATGAAAGGACTGACAGGATTGCGCTCAGGCTGCCTTCTTCGTGGGGAAGAGTGAAGACGAGGCTGGCTTTGTCGATATGATGGCTGTTTCGTATGGCCGTTGCCTTCTCTGGCCAAGCGAGGACGAGGAAGCGTGTGAAATTGTGTTTGTTTGTTTCGATGCCCTCTTGCAGCACTTTCATGCCGTAGATGTCGGCTGCGTCGCGATGGCAGATGGCTGCGTGTCCGTGCCTGCGTTCCCTGCTGATGTCGGCTGCGGCCCCAGCTGTATCGACCGTTTCGACCTTTTTCAGTTCGGGATGACGCGAGAGAAACTGGCGGCATTGCATGAGTGCGACGGGATGGGAGTTAACCTCGGTGATGTCTTCCCAACTCTCATCTGGCAGGCACATAATGCTGTGTTTGATGCGGAGTTTGTGTTCGCCGACTATCGTCATTCCGCTGTCTCGCAAAAGTTCGTAGTTGTGGAGCAGACTGCCGGCAATGGTGTTCTCTATTGCCATGAGTCCCAAGAGGTCTTTTTCCGCTTTGAGTCGGACAAACATCTCCTCGAAAGTGTCGCAGCAAACGAGTTCCACTTGCTCTCCTTCGAAGAAGCGATGGGCGGCTATGTCGTGGAAACTGCCTTCGATGCCCTGTATTGCTATCCTTTTCATCCTTGTCTGTTTGTTATACCAAAACATCCCGCTCGGTTTCTGAGCGGGATGTTTCGATATGTTCTTCTTGTTATACCTTATTTATATATATACGACGACCCGCTTCACTTCATTTGCTAAAGTAAAAGTAATAGTAAAAGCCGAAATAGCGATTGCTGCTGTGAGTCATCTTTCTTTGTTTTTCGATGCAAAGGTAATACAATTCTGTTTTTCTGCCAAACGATTGCCGAATTATTTTTAATAAAGGTGCGAAAAAAAAGATATGCAGTCACGATTGCAAACGTAACACTATACGATTGCAATCATAACACTATACAAATGCAATCGTCACACTATACGTTTGCCATCGTCACTAAGGTCGTTCAGGAACTTGCCTGGTTGCGTCTGTAAAGTTGCCATGCATTGAAGACGTTGTGCCAAATGGTGTAGAAGCCTCCAGCAACGGATGTGAGGGGGTTGAGGAAGGTGTAGCCCACCCATATAGCGAGGACTGTGTTCTTCTGTCCACAAGCCTGACCGGCCGTAATGGCTTCCTTGTAATGCTTGCCAACAAGTCTGCCCACAGCAAATTGCATGATGCAGGCTACAAGAGAGCCTGCCAGAATCAGCAAGCAGAGCTGCAAAGTCACTTCGGCATGAACCAGAATCCTCGTAGTGACGGCTATTGCGAGCGAGAGCGAGACCAGCCAAAGATAGAAGGGAAGGTCAGGAATCGAGGTCAGCCATCTAAGCAGAGTAGGGGAGATGCGACGGATGATGAGGGCGAGAAACAGGGGAAAAATGAGCAAAGGAAACACCTTCTTGATAATCATCCAGAAGGAAAGCCCGAAACTCAGCTCACCAGCTGGATTGACGAGGGGCACGAAAGCTGAGATAAGGACTGCGCTGGTGAGGTTGATCAGCATTGTGTAGGCCGTCAGAGAGCCAACGTTTCCACCCAGTTTGGCAGTCACCACAGCCGCAGCCGTCGCAGTTGGGCAGAGGAAACAAAGCATCGTGCTTTGCAGGAAAACTCGACTCGTCTGGTCCTCCACAGTTTGATGGAGCAGGCAAAACACAGCCGAAACTGTTGCCTGAAAAGCCAGCAGCCACCATTGCCAGCCTCGAAGTCGCATGTCTTCGAGTCGGATGGTGCAGAATGTCAGCATCAGCATGAAGAAGATAAGTGTGGGCTGGACGTAGGTGATGCCTTCCACGATTGCCACCTTGACTGCCGTCGAGAGCGACAGACTATCGCAGAAAAAGTAGGCAGAAGCACCCATCATCATGCTCAAAGGCAGAGACCAATCCTTAAGAAATCTCTCGAAACTCATCATGCAACATAGTAATTCGCAGTACAAAATTAGTCAAAATCTTTCGTTTAGCAGGTTTTTGTTCCCTGAAAATTTCATTATGTGCACGCTTTTCCCTAAATTTGTGGCGCAATAGAAAATACAAAGAAAGGATATGAATCTTTATATCAGATATTTCGACGAAGAAACTCTCGTCAATAGCGTCGAGGAAGCCTTGGCTTTCCTTGCTTCCTTGGGCGACGTAGAGGTCAGCGACAGCATCGCTCTGGAACTGGAAAAGTTCATGGCAAGCAGTGCTATGTACCCCAAACACATCAAGGTAAACCAGCGTTCCTTCTTCATCGCCATCAAGACGACTGCAAGCACGATGGAGGAATTCAAAGCAAAGGGAGCCAATCAAGTCAAGCCAGAGAAGGTGGCTCAGAAAGAGGCTTTGACAAATTACGGCAAGCCCCAATCCGGATGGTACGAAGCAAGAATAACCTTCAAGCGCGTCATCTCGCATCCTGAAACACAGAAATCGCAGTATGTCGACACGCCTTTTGTCTGCAAACTGAAGGCCGAAAGCGTTCAGGAATGCTACGACAAAGTGCTCGATCACCTGCGAAATCGTCAGGATGTCGACCCTCGAAGCCAGTTCCCAAGCATCAAGAGTGCTAATTTCGAGTTCAGTTATTTAGGAGAATAGCGTTCTTATGTCGCTCCGCTATCTGTTTTTCTGTACCGTTTTAGTTGCGGCTGCGACAGTTTTTGCCGATAAAAAAGGCAAGAACAAGGGTGATACGGTCGAGCCCATCTATGCCCTTCCGATGCCCGATCAACTGCCTTCTGCTCCATTGCCGGACCGTCCTCTGCCTCGTGTGGCTGAGATGCGAGTCCAAGTTCAGCATACTGTCGCTCAGCAGCAAGGCATCGATGTCTCCCATTATCAAGGTTACATCAATTGGGAAGAAGTGGCTCAGGACAAAAACATAAAGTTCGTCTATATCAAAGCGACAGAAGGCTCAGGCTTGGTCGACGACTTTTATCTGCGCAATCTTTATGGAGCTAAACGCGTAGGAATACCCGTCGGAGCCTATCATTTCTTCAGTCCTTCGGCAAGTGCCCTGACTCAGTTGGAGAACTTCCGCTCCGTCGTCGACCCACGTCAGCAGGACCTCATCCCCATAGTCGACGTCGAGAAACGCGGCAAAGCCTCGCTTGCTCAGTTCCAAAGAAGCCTGAAGTCCTTCCTCGATGGTGTCGAGCGAATGTTTGGAGTCAAGCCAATCATTTATACAGGCGTGAACTTCTATGCAAAATACCTTGAAGGACATTTCACTGGCTATCGCTTCATGGTGGCTCGCTATGCGGAAGAGTTCCCTGGATTGAGCGAAGATGTGCCCATCGTATTGTGGCAATACTCGAGTACAAGCTACGTAGACGGCATCAGAGGACACGTCGACAAGAGCGTCTTCCTCGACCGTTATTCCGTAGTTGACATAATGTTAAAGAAATAAGGACATGCATATCGTTGTCGCAGGAAACATAGGAAGTGGCAAGACAACGTTGACAGAAATGCTTGCCAAGCACTATCATTGGGAGCCGAAGTACGAGCAAGTGGCTTTCA
Source organism: Bacteroidaceae bacterium (assembly GCA_017961145.1). Classification (GTDB taxonomy): domain Bacteria; phylum Bacteroidota; class Bacteroidia; order Bacteroidales; family Bacteroidaceae; genus Physcousia. The sequence continues at coordinate 9,503 of JAGCXU010000029.1, forward strand.
ATCCCTACCTCGACGACTACTACAAAGATATAGAAAGATGGTCGTTCCCTATGGAAGTATTCTTCCTGAAAGAGCGTTTCCGCGACCTCATGGAGATGCAGAAGAGCGGAAAGGACACCATTCAGGACCGTTCAATATACGAAGGCGTCTATGTTTTTGCTACCAACAATAAACAAATGGGCAACCTGAGCGACAGAGATTTCGAGACATATATGGAGCTCTTCAGTCATATGACGAACATCGTCCGCTATCCTGACCTCATGATTTACCTGCGTGCCAGCATCCCTCACCTCGTCGCGAATATCCAGAAACGCGGCCGTGATTGCGAACAAGCCATTCAGCTCGAGTATCTGAAAGGCTTGAACGAACTCTACGAGGACTTCATATACAATAAATATAAAGGCAAGGTCCTAACCATCGAGGTTGACAATGTCGACTATCAACACAGCCCAAAAGACTTCAAACAGATAACTGACAAGATAGACGGACTGCTTTATGGCATGTTCCCACTCACGTAAAACCACCTAACATTATGCACATCGCCATTGCCGGAAACATAGGATGTGGCAAGACCACCCTTACCAAATTGCTCGTCAAGCGCTATGGTTGGACGCCTCGCTTCGAACCTGTTGATACGAATCCCTACCTCGACGACTTCTATCAGGACATGAATCGCTGGAGTTTCAACCTGCAAATCTACTTCCTGAACAAGCGTTTTCGCGATGTCGTCGAGATATCAAAGAGCTCAGACACCATTATTCAGGACCGCACTATCTTCGAAGACGCACGCATCTTCGCTCCCAATCTTCATGCGCAAGGCTACATGAGTGATCGCGATTTCAAGAACTACAGTGACCTGTTCGACCTGATGATGTCGCTCGTAGGACTGCCTGACCTGCTCATCTACATTCGCAGCAGCATCCCCAACCTCATTGCACAAATTGCAAAACGAGGTCGCGAATACGAACAAAGCATACGCATCGACTACCTTAGCGGCCTGAATGATCGCTACGAGGAATGGATTAAGAACTATCCTGGCAAACTCCTCATCGTGGATGGCGACACGCTGAAGTTCGAGTCCAATACAGCCGACTTCCAACGCATAACAGAACAAATTGACGCTAAACTCTACGGTCTCTTCCCAGAAGAATAGGGGGACTTATGAAACGACTGCTTTCCTTTCCACTTTTGCTTCTCGCCGTTATTGCTTTTGCGGGCAATAATGTTTTGCCCTATTGGGCGATTGGTGGCTTCGTGCGACCTGAAGGAAAGAATCCTATGGTCAGTCCTATCGCTGACAATCTCTTTTATTGTCCGATGAAGAAGGCTAATGTCCGATGGGAATGCGCTGATACCTTCAACCCTGCAGCTGTGGAGAAAGATGGAAAAGTCTGTGTCCTCTATCGTGCCGAAGATGACCCCGATGCCGGAATTGGCAAGCGAACCTCGCGCATAGGCCTCGTTGAAAGTGCCGACGGCATCAGCATCGACTACCGTTCTCCCTCGCCTGTCATGTTCCCAAACCAGTCCTCGATATCTCAAGAGTTTGAGTGGCCAGGCGGAACAGAAGATCCGCGAGTGGTCGAGGCACAGGTCGATGGCGCTCCTCTATATGTGATGACCTACACTTCATGGAACAGAAAGACGGCTCGGCTGAGTGTTGCGACAAGTCGCGACCTCAAGACCTGGACGCATCATGGCCCTTGTTTCCGTACGGCTTACGATGCCAAGTTTGCCAATTTGGCATGCAAGTCAGGCTCCATCGTTACGGAAATCAAGGACGGACGCCTGCAGGCGGCAAAGGTTCAGGTGAATGGCGAGAGCAAATACTTCATGTATTGGGGCGAGTATTGGGTGTGCGGAGCAACCAGCGACGACCTCATAACGTGGACTCCAATCGTGGATAGTGACACGGAACTCCTCTATTTGGCAAAGCCCAGAAAAGGTTTCTTCGACAGTATGCTCACGGAATGCGGACCGCCGGCAGTCATGACGGAAGACGGCATCGTGCTTATCTATAACGGTAAGAACGCGAGTGGCAGCAACGGAGACGCTTGTTATGCGGCCAACACGTATGCCGCCGGTCAGATGCTTTTCAGCAAGGACAACCCGCTTCAACTCGTTGACCGGCTCGACAAGCCCTTCTTCCGCCCCGTTGCCGACTTTGAGAAGAGTGGACAATATGCAGCTGGAACGGTCTTCACGGAAGGGCTCGTCTGGCATCAGGACAAGTGGTTTCTATATTATGGCTGTGCCGACTCGTTCGTCGGAGTAGCCGTCTGCGACCCACAGACCTCGCCTCATGAGGGCGATCCCATCATCACGGCACAGGTTCCGGAAGGCGTCATCAACCAACAGACCGCGCCTGGAACGGGCAAGATGACTTGCTTCGTGAGTTCTGCAAGCGGTTACGCTGCCGAAGGCGAAAGGCCATACTATATGAACACAAGTTACATCTATCCTGGCCGCAAGTGGTGCGACACGAGCACTGAGCAGCCGTGGCTCATCTTGGAGTTCACAGGAATATACGAAGTGAACCGCTTTGTCTTTCGAGATGTCGAGGGACGTGAGTCGAATTGCGGTAACGTGCCAGAGTATTGGGTGTATGGCAGGACCAAGACAGGCGAGGAGTGGACGCTTTTGGCGCATGAAGATAATGTAGGGGACAAAGCCGAGAAGGACGTCTCTTTCCCTGCTACGGAGGTTCGTTACATGAAGCTCGTTTTCTCTCGAGGCACGCGTCCTAGTGGCGAGAAGGACAATGCGATTCGTCTTTATGGCTGCGACGTCTATGGACGTTTCGTGAGTGAATTGCCAAGAAGCGACGATAATGTCAGCATCGGAAAGAGTATTCTTGCGGCTCATGATGCTCCTGATGCCACTAAGAGTGCACTCAATCTGCTTACAGGCGTGCCGTCTGCCGAGCGTCCATGGAGGCCTACGACACCTCAACAGGGCAGCGACCCCTACCGATACGTCATTGTTGATTTGGAGCAGACCTACGACATAAAGCGCTTGTTGTTGTGGGACGCCAAGAGCATCGACACAGATGCTACGAACATGAATGCTTATCAGATGTTCATCAGTCAAGAGGAGCCTGACCTGAGCCTCATTACGAAGACGGACGACAGCAACACTTGCTGGACACAAGTGGCTGACAAGAAGAATGTTGGATCCATCAATAAAAAGACCGTAACTCTCTCTACGCCAGTTCGCGGACGCTATGTTAAGCTTGTATTTCCTCGTACGTCGGCCAGCATGAACAATGCTGAGGTGCCTGCCCTTTATGCCTTCCATGTCTATGGAACGCTGGTTGAAGATGAGGATGCCATCGCTGCACCTCATATATATAAACAAGACGACGCTTCTGTCTTTAGCCTTTCAGGCATCAAACAGGAGCGTCAGTCACTTAAGCCAGGACTTTATATCAAGTCCGGCAGAGTGGTATTAGTGCACGACTAGAACTTGAAACCAAGCGTACAGGTTATGGTATGTCTTGTCAAGTTAACGTCAACAGGGTCAATTGTAACATCCGCGAGGAGAGGATTGTCTATGACAAATTGCGGGATGAATTCTTGATTTGTATTCGTGAAGTTCGTGTCGAAGGCATAGAAGTCTGCCTTCTGGTTGCGAACCTTGTAGGCAAGGTCAATATAGAAGCTCTTTGAGTGATAGCCCATGCCCAGCGTCAGGATGTTAGTATTGCCGAGACGCATGTAGCTTGTGCTTGTGGCATAGTCCATTGCAGAACTGTAGAGGCTATACTGATCAAAGCCGATATTCTTCTTGTAGGGAGAAGTACTCAGGTTGTAACCCAGTCGGAAAGCGAGGTTCTTTGTGGCGTTTGCTTCAACGCCGAGGCGCAAGGTATGTGTGCCACGCATGTTGTCGCGAGTGAACTGGTTCATGGCTTTGTCCCTGACGTTGCCAGAAGTGGAGCCGTCGGCATATTCTTCTCTTGGATATCCCATGCTTGTGCCTGCGAATGCGGCAAACTCGTAGTCAACGTCCCATGCGAATGTTGTGCCGACAGTGCTGCCGATGCTGGTGCGTACCTTCCAAGGCGAACGTACGTTGAACTTGAGATAGCTTTCCCAAGGCTCAATCCTGCTGCCTAATGTATTCGGTTCGCGAGCAAGGTCGAACAGAGTGCTGTTCTTGAGACGGTACCATGTTGGGGTTTCTACAACAAAGCCGAAGCGGAAGGGCTTGTCCTCGATTGGACGAATGATTGTGCCAAGTTTGACGTTCACGCCTGTGCCTGTGACGCGGATGTCGTTGTTAAGGTCATATTTTGCCTTGATTATCCCAGTCACAGCATCAGGCAGGGTATATTCTCTGTAATAGGTCCATCCGCGATAACGCATGTTGTCCACACCTATGGTAAGTCCGAGGAAGGCCCTGTCGTTGACGTTGGTGCTGATGTTGAAGTCGAATGAATGCAGGGCACCTTCGCTGTGATGTGTATATTCGTTGCTTAATGAAGAGGAGTATTTGTTGTAGCGATACTCGGCTCCACCTGCTGTGGTGCCTGTTTGGAAATAGCCATTCTCCAGAGCCATGCCGGCAAGGTTGTTCTGCCAGCCTTCGTCGAAGTCTGTCAATTCTGCTACTTGATCCATTTGACTCAACTCGTGGGTGTCAGGATTATCGGCATAGAAGTTAAAGTTGAAGTTCTTCTTCTTCTGATAGTTGAAGGCGAAATTGATGTAGGGACATGTTTCGCCACCAGTCTTCATGTTGAAGACGAAGCCGGCTTGGTCGAAGGTGAACTTGCCTTTATTCTCTTCGCTGATGCTCGACTTACCCCAGATTCCACCCATTGTCAGGGCTACGTCGTTCTTTCGATACAGTCCGATGCCTGCAGGGTTCCAGCTGATGACGCTCATGTCTGCGCCTAGGGCACCAAGAGCGCCACCCATGCCGACGTAGCGAGCTGTGCCGATGACGTCGTCGGAACTGTTCGTGAGGCGTTCGTTCATGTAGGTGTCCTGTGCTTGAACTGCAATTGCAGCTGCAAGAAGGGGAAGTAAGATATAACGTTTCATAGTCTTATTTAGTTCATTGTTCATAATTCATAGTATCGGACTCCGTGTTGTTATCTGCGACCACCGCCTCCGCGAGAGCCGCCGCCACCTCCGCTGAAGCCTCCACCGCCTCCGCTGAAGCCTCCGCCTCCGCCGCGAGAGCTGCTTCCGCCAAAGCTTCCGCTGCTTCCACTACTGTAGCTTCCGCGTGAACTTCCGCTGCTATATGTGCTGCTGCTGCGAGAGGAACTGTTGTTGTAGGTGGTGCTACCTCTTGAGGGAGTGGTGGTTGTGGTGGTTGTGCTACGAGTCGTGCCGCTGTTGTATGTGCCGCGTGAGGTCGTTGTATTGGTGCCACGAGTGACCGTAGTGCCGCGTGTGGTTCCAGAGTTGACGTTGCCGCGAGAGGGATTCTGGTAGGTTCCGCGTGTGCCTTCGACTGTTGTTCCGCGAGAGGTTCCTGTCCTTGAGCCGCCACGAGAGCCGTAGGTTGTGGACGAGCGAGATGGTCCTATAGGTCTGCCACCTGCCCTGCTGCCGCCTGATCTGCCTGTATAGGTTGCTGAGCGCTGTCCGAGGTTGCGGCTTGCGGTGGTCTGTTGGCGGCCTCTATACCAGCCATAATCGCCATAATAATAGCCTCCGTAGTATCCGCCGTAGTACCAGGGATCGTACCATCCATAGTGATGCCAGCCCCAGCCCCAGTCGTACCAGCTTGCATAGCCGTAGCGATAGTAGGGTCCATACCAACCGTACCAGGGATCGTACCAGGGGTCGTACCATCCGTAGCAGTAGTCCCAGATGTAGGGATCATAGAAGCGGAAGCCGCGATAGCGTGCCAGACGGGAGGTGTAGTAGAAGTCTCCGTCGCTGAAGCCGTCGCTGTATCCTGCGCTATAGCCGGCTTCGTAGCCTGCCATCTCATTCTGTTCTGGCGTAGTTGTCACGATGAGTGTGTCGCCTTTCATTTGATAGGTAGGTGTTCCTTCCGGCTGAGTCATGCCACGACGGTTGTATTCGTCGACGTCGCGAAGTTGTCCTGTGTGGTAGTCGGCATTAGCATCGCCCTCATCTTCGAAGCTTGACTGGGAACTCGTCTGCGTTGTGGCAGTCGTGTTCTGCTGTGTCTTCTTCTTGGAAGAGAAGGAGTACATGTCGTCTTCCTGAGCTGATGCGCTGAAGCAGATTGCCAAGAGCATCATAAGGGTAATAACATTTGCTTTCATAGTCTTTTTCATTTAAATGTTGATGCAAAGTTAAGGAGTTTTGCGCAATATGCAAAAGGGAAACACCTATTTTGTTGAGGAAATTTCCCCAAGTGGAGAAAAAGAGTTAAATTTGCAGAGGAAATGGACAACTCATCATGGCGAAACAATCGAGTTCTAGTGGAGCGTTGGCAAACGTGGCAGGCGACGATGCGAAACTTCACGTTTGACGATTGCAATTATCACGTTTGACGTTTGCAATTATCACGTTTGACGATTGGGATCATCACGTGTGACGTTTGCAAACACTCCCTGTTAAGCTGAACGAGTACACATTATTATATATATTATGAAGTATTTCGAAGTGACTTGCCAGATACGGCCTTTCAGCCAGGATGCTGCGGATCTTTTGTCCGCCATGCTGGCTGAGATTGGGTTCGAATCGTTCTCGCAGACGGATGGCGGCTTGCTGGCTTATGTTCAGCAAAGTGTTTGGAGCGAAGAAGAGATGCAGGAAGTCGTTCAGAACTTCTGTCTGCCTGAAGTCGAAATCAGTTATACTTTGGCTGAGGCTCCTGACGAAGATTGGAATCAAGTCTGGGAGGAAGAGGGCTTCCAGCCAATTAGCCTCCCCCTTGCCCCCTCCCAAGGAGGGGGAATGATAGTGGTTCACGACGTCAAGCACACAGACGTTCCGCCTGCCAAGTACGACATCCTCATCACTCCTCGCCTGGCTTTCGGAACTGGAAGCCACGAAACGACTCGTCTCATCCTGCGGACTTTGGCGCATCTTGACTTGGCGAGCAAGCACATTATCGATGCTGGAACGGGTACAGGCATATTGGCCATTATGGCTATCAAGCGAGGAGCGGCAAGTGTTTTCGCCTACGACATCGACGAATGGAGCGTGGAAAACACGAAGGACAACCTGCTCCTGAATAGAATAAAGACCCTCTCTGACTCCCCCTTAAAGGAGGAGAAACAGAAAGCCTCCCCTTTAAGGGGAGGTTTGGAAGGGTCTGTTGTGGTCGTTTGTGGTGACAGTTCTGTTCTCAAAGGGCAGCCGAAAGCGGACCTCCTCATAGCCAACATCAATCGAAACATCCTGCTTCAGGACCTCCCTCGATTCGCTTCATCGATAAAAGCAGGTGGCCAGATGATACTGAGCGGCTTTTACTTGGAGGACATTCCAGTCTTGAAAGAAGCTGCTTCGAAGTTGGGTTTCACCCTTCTGAAAACGGAAAGCGAGGGGGATTGGGCTATGCTTCTATTCGAAGCGGATGCTCTTGGCAGGCGTGATATTTGACACCACAAAGCTTGGAACAATCATAGCAAGGGCGCTGATCACAAGCGTGCCAAGGTCGATGGCGAGCACCCACCACCAATTCACCATGACAGGAACGGCCTCCACATAGTAGACATCAGGGTCTAAGGTGATGAGTCCGAACTGTTTCTGCAAGTAGATAAGGGCGAAGGCCAACAGGTTGCCGAGTACGATTCCTCGCAAAATGATCAGCATCGCATAGTTGAGGAAGAGGTGACGGACTTGCTTGTTGCGAGCTCCCAAAGCCTTCATGATGCCAATGAAATTGGTGCGTTCCAAGATGATGATAAGGAGTCCGCTTATTGCAGTGAAGATGGAGATGCAAATCATCAGGATAAGGATGACAACGATATCCATGTCAAGGAGTTGCAACCAGCCGAATATCTGCGGATGCTCCATTTTGATGGTTATGCTGGAATAGTATTCGCCATAGGCATCTTGCTTGTGATTGACCTCGTTTACCACACCCATCAGGGTTTCGTCGAGTTTTTCGAAGTCCTTCAACCTGATTTCCGCTCCTGCATATTGCTGGGAATCCCATCCAAGCAGACGATGGATGGTGTTGAGGTCTGTGTAGGCAAAGTTCTTGTCGAAATCAGTAAGATTGGTGCGATAAATGCCTGCGACGGTAAATTTCCTTGCTCGAACTGTCTCTTCGAAGAAGTAGGCATAGATGGTTTGGCCAACCTCGACTTGCATTTCGCGAGCCATCGCTTGCGAGATTACCAGTTTGCCTGAGCTGACGGAATCCGTGAAGTGGGGCATTTCGCCACTAATCATGTGGCTGTTAATGAAGCTTTGGTCGTAATCCTGACCAATGCCTTGAATGGCTATGCCCTTGAAATTCGCATCGGTTTTCAGCATTCCAGGCTTGATGCAGAAGCGTGCTACGGAAGCCACATTGGGGATGGCTGCGAGTCGTGAAGTGACAGAATCGTCGATGACTATCGGTTGGAACTCTTGCTGACCTAAGCTCTTGTAGTTCATCACCTTGATGTGTGCGCCAAAGCCCAACACTTTGTCCTGCACTTCTCGCTGGAAACCCAGTACGATAGCCACGCTGACGAGCATCACAGCCAAGCCGATGGCGACACCAAAGGTTGCGATTCCTGTGGCGAGACGCGAGGCTCTTCCGCTGTTTCCGCCTTGCGCAAAGAGTCGTTTAGCTACAAACCAAGTGAACATTATACTTTTCCTGGATAGGCTTCCAAAGCCTTGCGAAGGACGAAGAGTGCGCGAACGAGGTCTTCTTTCTTCAGCACGTAAGCCAGTCGGACTTCGTTTGTGCCGATTCCTGGTGTGGTGTAGAAGCCTGCGGCAGGAGCCAGCATGACTGTTTCGCCTTCGTAGTTGAAGTCGCTCAGGCACCAGGCACAGAACTTTTCGGCATCGTCGACGGGCAACTTGGCTACGGTGTAGAAGGCTCCCATCGGGATAGGACTGTAGACGCCAGGTATTCTGTTGAGTCCGTCGATGAGGCATTTACGCCTTTCCACATACTCGTCATAGACTTCGCGGCCGTATTCTTCAGGTTCGTCGAGACTTGCCTCGGCTGCAATCTGGCCGATGAGTGGGGGACTGAGGCGTGCCTGACAGAACTTCATGACTGCCTTCCTCACCTCTTTGTTCTTTGTGATGAGGGCGCCGATGCGTATGCCGCACTCACTGTAACGCTTGCTCACACTGTCGATGAGCACTACGTTGTTCTCGATTCCTTCAAGGTGGCAGGCACTGATGTAAGGGCTGCCAGTATAGATGAACTCGCGATAGACTTCGTCGCTGAACAGGTAGAGGTCGTACTTCTTGACGAGGTCGCGTATCTGATTCATTTCTCGACGGGTATAGAGGTAGCCTGTCGGATTGTTCGGATTGCAGATGAGGATGGCTCTCGTCTTTTCGTTGATGAGTTCTTCGAACTTCTCGACCTTCGGAAGGGAGAAGCCTTCCTCGATGGTTGTCGTGATGGTTCGTATGACGGCACCAGCCGAGATGGCAAACGCCATGTAGTTCGCGTAGGCAGGTTCTGGCACGATTATCTCGTCGCCAGGATTCAAGCAAGCCAGGAAGGAGAACAGTACGGCCTCGCTACCACCGCTTGTTATGATGATATCCTCGGGCGTGAGGTTGATGTTGTACTTGCTGTAGTAGCCGACCAGCTTCTTGCGATAGCTGAGATAGCCTTGGCTGGGACTGTATTCGAGGATATTGCGGTCGATGTTCTTGATGGCATTGATGGCCGCTTTGGGAGTGGGAAGGTCAGGCTGACCGATGTTCAGGTGGTAAACATGTATCCCTCGATCTTTAGCGGCATAAGCCAGCGGAGCCAACTTGCGGATGGGCGACTCTGGCATTTCCACGCCTCGAACAGAAATCTGTGGCATAATTCTTGTCTTTTATCAATTTCGCGTGCAAAGGTACGAATAAATGAGTGAAGCACAAAAGAAAAAGAAAATATTTTTCATGATGTGTTTCCGAATGCAAGTACTTTCGACGAAGTCAAAGGTACGAATAAATGAGTGAAGCACAAAAGAAAAGGAAAAGATTTTTCCTGATGTGCCTGCGAATAAAACATAACGTGTGAAGTTGCCCAACATAACACTATACGTTTGCAATCATAACACTATATGTTTGCAATCGTAACACTATACGTTTGCAATCGTAACTGGGGATGTTTTGAAAGACTCCGCTTGGCTCTCACATTTTCTTCGTGTTTTGCTTGCCAGGTTGCCCTTTTTTTCGTACATTTGCAAAGGTAAAAAGATTAAACGAAATCATGCAACAACAGATTCTGCACCTTCTTTGCACGGCTGGAACTTGCCGACTCCACTTCTCAGGACACGAGCATGAGCTCACACCTGGGAGTTGCATGATTGCGATGGCAAGCCACGTCGGAAGTGTCTGTCCCTCAGCGGATTGTCAGCTCTATCAGCTTCTCTTTCCTGCCGACAGACAGGCTGGCTGTATGCCTCACACCAGTTATGGCGTCTGTGGATGGCTTCACCTGTTCATGCACCCCATCTTCAAGTTGGAAGGTGACGCGCTAACCATCGTAGAGCACGACTTCAAGGATGTCGCTTTCCGCTCTGAACACACCCCTGAAGCCTATCGTGGAGAGGCCGTCCTGCAAGGCATGCGAGCACTTTACCTTGACGTCATGAACGCTCATGCCACTCTCTTCGAACACGAGGAAGCGACTCCCAGATCGGCCGATATCATGTCGCGTTTCATCCGAATGCTGGAGTCAGGAACCTACAGAAAGCACAGAACTGTGGCCTACTATGCGGGAGAACTCTGCGTCACGCCAAAACATCTGCACAAGATATCCACCCAAGTGAGCGGACGAACGCCAAGTTATTGGATAGGACAGTTCACCATGATGGAAATCAGGCACTTGCAGATGCATGGAAAACTCACGGCAAAAGAGGTCGCAAGCAAGCTGAACTTCGACAACATCTCGCATTTCAGCCGCTATATTAGCCGTTTGGGGAAATCTTGGTAACAATCCGCGAAATCTGGGTTTGGATGTGCGCGTACATTATTGATACCTTTGCACCAGAAATCATGAGGTATTAACTTTGTTACATTAAAACACATCCGATTATGCGAATCCGTACATTCCTATTGCTTGGAGCAAGTGTCGTTTGCCTTTCCATGCAGGCAGAAACTCAAAACGAGGGTATTCAGGACACCACCCAAATGAGCGAAGTCGTCGTCACAGGCACGCGAAATGCCACAGATGTCCGTCATCTTCCTCTCACCGTGACCAGTATCAGTAACGAGAAACTCAACGAGAACTATCGCTCTTCAGTCCTTCCGACCGTCACAGAACAGACGCCTGGTCTCTTCTCTACCAGCAGAGGCGTGCTGGGTTATGGTGTCAGCACAGGAGCTGCAGGCAGCATGATGGTTCGTGGCGTAGGCAGTGGAGCACAACTGTTGGTGCTCATAGACGGTCAGCCTCAGTATGCAGGTCTCATGGGACACCCTATTCCAGATGTCTATCAGACGTTGATGACGGAGAAGGTCGAAGTGGTTCGTGGACCAGCTTCGCTCCTTTATGGTTCCAACGCGATGGCAGGCGTCGTGAATATTGTCACGCGACAGATGAACGAAGACGGTTGCAAGACCAACATCCGCCTGCAGGGTGGCAGCTATGGAACCTTCCAAGCCGATGGCGTGAACCGTTTCCGAAAAGGCAAGTTCAGCACCGTTGTTGGAGCCCAATACATGCGTACAGATGGACACAGACCTAACAGCAACTTCGAACAGTTTGGCGGTTATGCCAAGATAGGTTATGACTTCTCTGAGCATTGGAAAGCCGTTGCCGATGCTAACCTTACCCACTTCAATGCCAGCAACCCAGGTCCTGTCTATGCTCCTCTCGTCGACAACGATTCCAAGATTACTCGCGGACTGGCCAGCATCAGCCTTAGCAACGGCTATCAGAACACGAGTGGTACCCTTCGCGCCTATTACGACTGGGGACATCACAACATAGACGATGGCTACAATCTGGGCGGAACTCCCAAAACGGCACTCTACAAGCACGATGACTACATTGCCGGCATCACATGGTACCAGAGCGCACATTTCTTCGAGGGCAATACCGTCACTGTCGGCCTCGACTGGCAACACTTCGGCGGAAGTGCGTGGAATGCCGACAAACAGACTGGTGCCAAGACCTATCTCGTTAAGGACGAGGACGGCAATCTCGTCGAGAATCAGCATGCAGACGAGGTAGGAACCTATATCGACTTCCGTCAGGACATCTGCAAGTGGCTGACAGTTGATGCAGGACTGCGTGTCGATTGGCATTCAGTCGTAGGGACAGAACTGATTCCGCAGGGAGGACTTGCCTTCCATCCCACTCGCAACGCCGACATCAAAGCGCTGGTGAGCAAAGGCTTCCGCAATCCCATCATCCGCGAGATGTATATGTTCCCACCTGCAACCACAGACCTGAAGCCAGAACGCATGATGAACTACGAACTCGCCTACACCCAGCGCATAGCAGGGAAAGTGCACATCGGAGCCAACATCTTCTATATCAAGGGAGAGAACCTCATCAATACCGTCAGAGTGGACGGTCGTCCTCGCAATGTGAACACTGGCGACTTCGAGAACTGGGGACTCGAGTTTTCTGCCGACTACACCATCAACAGGCATTGGAGCGTGGATGGAAACTACTCGTATCTGCGTATGCAGACGCCCATCACAGGCGCTCCAGAGGGCAAACTGTACTTTGGAGGCAAATACCACAACGACAAGTGGACGGCTACGGCTGGCGTGCAAAACATCAGCGGCCTGTACATCACGGCTGGCGACAATCCGCAGAAAGAGAACTTCACCTTGCTCAACGCTTCCGTCAGCTACAGGGCGCTGCCTTGGCTGACACTCTTTGCGAAGGGCGAGAACCTGCTGGCAGAGCAGTATCAGACCTACGACGGCTTCTTCATGCCCAAGGCAACCTTCATGGGTGGCGCATCGTTTGAATTTTAAAAGGAACAGGAACAAGGAAGAAAGCCCCGCGGGGCTTTCTTTGTTAAGTGGCTGTTTAACAGTCTTTTGGTGAGCCGGAAATGCTCCACACGAGGATTTTTGAAAGTTGACGTGCGTCGGGCTAAAACTTCACACGTGAAGTTGGCAAACTTCTCTGCAGAAGTTCGTCAACTTCTCTGCAGTCGTTAAAAAACGGGCCGCGTTTACTCGAACAGCTTGTCGTCAAGAGGCATTACTTTCAGGCTGCGGAGATGGGTGACGTCATTCGACGGAACGCAGTCGTGATGGAAGAGCCACCAGCGGCCTTCGTAGCGAACGATGCTGTGATGGGTGGTCCAGCCTACGACGGGCTGCAGAAGTTCGCATTGGAAACGGAAGGGGCCGTAAGGGTTGTCGCCTGCAGCAAGGCAGAGCAAGTGACTGTCGCCAGTCGAGTAGGAGAAGTAGTAGCGACCGCCAGCCTTGTGCATCCACGATGCTTCGAAGAAGCGATGGGGGTCACCGGCCTTGAGGGGCTGACCGTTGGCATCCAGAATGATGACTGGGCGAGGAGCCTCTGCAAACTGCAGGACATCGTCGCTCATGCGCACCACAAACGATGGCAGGGCTGGAGCGTCGGCGGGACAGAAGAGCTGCGTCTTCTTGTCGGCAGCAGGGCCGAGGTCAATGCCATCCTTCGTTAACTTTTGTGGCGATTGATACCACTGCAACTGCCCTCCCCAAAGACCTCCGAAGTAGCAGTAAATCTTGCCGTCGTCGTCCTTGAAGACGCAGGGGTCGATGCTGAAAGAGCCACGGATGGGATGTTCCTGAGGGACGAATGGACCTTCTGGACGCTCGCTGACGGCTACACCAAGGTGGAAGACGCCATTGTAGTCCTTTGCCGAGAAGATGAGGTAGTAGCGGCCATTCTTCTCCACGACATCGTTGTCCCACATCTGCTTCTCTGCCCAAGGCACCTGGTCAACGTCGAGGATGACGCCATGATCGGTTACATCGGCTTCGAGCGGATTGCCAGAGAGCGAGAGCACATGGTAGTCGCGCATCTGGAAGTGGCCTCCGTCATCGTCGAAGGCAGCACCCGTCTCGCAGTCGTGGGAAGGATAGATATACAGGCGGTCGCCAAACACATGGACCGAAGGGTCGGCCATATAGTCGTCAGGGAAGAGGTAACGCTCCATACTATTTCTTTTCTTCGATTTCTTTGTTTATCTGGTCTATCTTTTCGTCTGTCAGTTCATACTTCGAGATGATGAACATGGCGACGAGGAGCAGGGCTGCAGGGATGACGCATACCAGCCAGAGGATGCCTTCCTCGGCCTTGGGCGTCTGCTGAATGGTGTCAGGATTGTAGGCGACATAGGCGAGGATGGCAGGAGCCACAACGCTGCCCAAAGTCATGCCAGCCTTGAAGAAGATGCCCGTCAAGGCATTCACGATGCCTGCGATGCGCTTGCCGCTGACGTACTCGCCATAGGAGATGACCTCAGGAACCAAAGCCCACATATAGCCTGTGGCCACGATGACGCCTGTTGACTTCACAAATTGCGCCACATAAACGAGCGTCATGCTGGGCTCTTCCAGCTTGGCAACAACATAGAGGAAAGCCATGCCGATGATGGCTATGCTGAGGAAGATGTAGAACATGTTCTTCTTGCCCACCATCTTCTTGATGATGGGGACGAGGGGCATGAAGATGAACGACGGCGCAGAACCAAGGCCCATGAAGATGGAGAGCTGGTCGGGCGTGCCGTGCATGTTGCTGTTGATGAAATATGCTCCTGCAGCATTTCCGATGGACATCATGGCAAAAGCTGTGACGAAGAAGAATGCTATGACGCGCAGGGGACGATTGTGGAAGAACTCCATCCACAGGTCGCTAATCTTCACGTTGGCCGCCTCGCTGGCATCCATCACCACACGCTCCTTGCATTGGCTGAAGCAGAAGAAGAGCAGGGCCAGTCCCACCAGAGCGTAGATGGTCATCGTCGTGAACCATGCCGAAGGGTCTTTGGGGAGGCCCTCTGAGGGTTCGTTGGTGAAGTGCGCAATCAATAAGGGAAGACCTGAGCCGACAGCCAAGCCGCCACAATTGGCCATGAACATGCGGACTGAGGTCAGGATGGTGATTTCGTCCGTATCGCGCGAGAGGGAAGAGTTGAGGGCACCATATGGCACATTGATGAATGTGTAGAGCAACGTCATTGCTATGTACGTGACATAGGCATAGAGTAGGGAAGGTGCAAAGCCGTTCCAGAAGCAGAGGATGGCAAAGCCCGTCAGAGGTATGCCCACATAAACCAGATAGGCACGATACTTGCCGAGCCGAGGATTGTGCTTGTCAATAAGGGCTCCAACGATAGGGTCCCAGATGACGTTTGCTATGTTACCCACCGTAAACATCACTGAGACATCCACGGCATCGAGACCATAAATGTCTGTGTAGAAGAACAGCAAGTACATGCATGTCGTCTGGAAAATGAGGTTCTGCGCCAGGTCTCCAGAACCGAAACCAATGCGCTGCAACCACGAAAGGCGATAGAAGCCAGCCTTTTCTGCTTTTTTCATGGTAATGTCCTATTAAAAGAAATGTACTGAATAAGTTGACGCTTGAGAAATAAATACAACAATTGTCAACTTATCCAGCACACATTGTTTTGTTTACTATTTCATCTTGTCGGCAAGCACCTTCATCCAGTAGCCGCCGATGACGGAGCGTGCCTTGAAGCCTGTCATGCGACCAGTCTTCGTGTCGTGCCAGTCAGAGATGGGCACACGGCTTGTCGTCTCGTTGATGTACTTGTAGAGCGGACCAACGAAGGCCTGGAAGTCCTTGTCTGTGTCAGCCATCGCAGCGCTCCACATAATCCAGTCGCTCTTGGTGTAATCCTTGCGGACATCGAGCGGCAGACCGTACTTGTTCTGCTTCTTGAGGTAGTACTTCACCTCAGTCTGCATGGCATTGTTGGGGATGATGTTCGTCTTCCAGAGCTTGTCCCAAACCATGTTGTACTTCTGGCTCCAAGTGTCAGCTCCAGCGCCATAAGCGAGTTCGTAGTGGTCCTTCACCTTCGTCTCGCTTTCCCAAGCTGCAGCCATCTCCTTGGCCTTTGCGTTGTACTGCGCATAGACGTCGTCCTTGCCCATCAGCTTGGCAATCTCAGCATAGCCTGCAACGCCCATGATGGCTTTGATAGCGAGGTTGCAGTTGCCAGCCCAATGGCCTGCGAAGTCGTCAGTACAGAGCTGGTTGGCAGGATGCAGACCGTTCTCCACGAGGTAATCGGCCCAAGTGGTCATGATGTCGAAGTACTTATCGACGTACGACGTGTTGCCGTCGAGCATGCAAATGGTGGCAGCGAGCGTAATCATGTTGCCAGCTTCCTCGAGGGGCATATCACCTCCATAGACCTGACCGTTTGCCTTGGGATATTGTCCGAGGTCGTGTGCTGCGAAGGGCTTCGTCCAGCGGCCTGAGAGACTGTAGTCGAAGATGGATGTCATCATGGCCTTCTGCAGTTCTGGGTTGTAAGCGAGGACGAGGGGAGCCTCAGGATAAGTGAGGTCAACGGTGTTGACGCAGCCGTTAGAGTTGTTCTCCTTCGAGAACCAGAGCAGGTTGCCGTCCTTGTCTTCGAAGAGCTTGTGGGCAGCCATCACGTGGCGATATGAGCCAGAAAGTATCTCAGCATACTCCTTGCCGCCTGACTTCATGCCGTCGTCGTAAATCATCTTGTCGAACTGGCGGCAACGGTTCATGATGCCTGCATAGCGGCTCTGCATGGACTTGAAGGCGTCGAAGATGGTGACGCGTCCTTCGTGAGCCCAGTAAGCCTTGTAGCGGTTATAGAAGTACTCGATATCTTCGATTTCGTCGTAGCCCATCATCATGAAGCTGCTTGCTGTCTCGACAGAGCCAAAGTCGTTAGTGTAGGCAAGTACAGGCATTTCGGCAGCCTTGCGAGCTGTGATGCCACGATTCCAATTCATGCCACCACGACCGCCTTGGAAGCGACCACCTTGCTGTCCACGCTGTGGGAAGATTCTGCCACTCTGCACGAAGGCATCCTCGATTTCAGTTGGAGTGCCCATCATGACCTGTCCGTTGATGGCAGGAATGTAGAAGTAGCCCCAGTCGATGCAGATGCCGTCGCCTGTCTTGGCGAGGATGGGCTGCTCGATGGTGCCAGTACGGACATAGCGTACGCCCTTCTCATTGCCAATCGTGGTGATGGTTGCTTGCGTGTCCTTATTGACGGCTTGCAAAGGATTGGCGCCAAAGTAGATTTGCACTTCATGCTTCTTTCTATCGGTAGCCCTTACCTGATAGGAGATGTAGTTAATCGGCATGGAGATGAGGTCGTAGTCGTCGATGAGCATAGGTGCTGTGAAGACGAGGTCGAGCTCAACTGGGCCGCAAGAGAAGGTGTAGTAGGTGTTGGTGGCAAGCACGTCGACGCTCTTCTGCTCAGCCACCTTGATGTCTTGTCCTTTGGGCTTGGTGTTCTTGAAGAGGCCAAAGTCGGCATAGGCGCCGCCAGTCGTGTTGTGGCAATGAGCAGCGATGGTGTTGCTGCCAGCATGCAGGAGTTTCTTGATATCGCCATCAGCATGGAGCACTACGCCGTTGACCCAAGTCTCGCCTGTATCGGCAACCTTGGTGCCATTCACGTAGAGCTCGAACACATCGTCGTGGCTGTACTTGAGGTACAGGTCTTCCTGAAGGTCGCTTTCGCTGAGGTTGACGTTGCGACGAATGTAGATGTCAGTTCCCTGACGTCCCCAGCGGCTGCGGATGTTCTCGCCTTCGCTGCCCCATGCGGCTTTCTCTGTCCGCCAAGAGTTGTCATCGAACGAGGGCTTAGTCCAGCCTTCGCCATTCTGTTTGTCGTGGCTCACTTTGCCTTCCCATGCCTCTTCATCGGCCATAGGTGCAATCGAAGAGAGGATGTAGTTTTGCTGAGCACCCATGAAACGGTAGGTAGTGCCGTCCACGCGAAGCAGACCGAGGATGGGCTTCTCGTCGTTTGTCCAGTGGCGTGTCGTGCCGTCAGTAAGTTTGTCGTATGGACTCCAGATGGAGAAGTAGGGGTCGTTGACAATAAGCGGTACAGAGGGCAGACGCAGGTCAGTTGCCGTGTAGGGCTTGAAGAAGTCAGCTGTCTGGGCGCATGCTGTGGCAGCTACTGCCAAGAGCGCGGAGAGGAGGAGTTTTCTCATAAAAAGATAATATTATTAATTATGTTGGTTTTCTATATGTTTTCCTGGGATTTTCTATCTCATAGGTGGGAATGCAGAGATGCGAAGCCTTGCTGCGCCCATGGGGATGAGTGTGATGTCCTGTGGCTTGCCGCGTCGTGCAGTAATGTCAGGCAGCACTTGGCAGAGGCCAGTGGCGTCCTGTCCCCAACCTTCGACGAGGGCTCCCTTGGCCTTAACAGAGATGGGCGTGCCTTCGTGGCTCCAGGGATAGTTGTTCTCAGGCCAGGGCTTGAACTCAACCCTCATGCCGTCGAGGTTGTCGCGAAGAGCGAAGTTCCACGGCGAGTCAGCATAAATTTCGTAGGTCGGCCATTTGCTTGGGTCAGCGGAGGCTTGCCAGTGCGAGTCGCCGATGGCAGTCGTGCGGCTGTCCTTCTCTTCGTAGCGCTCCTTTATCTTGAGGCTCATGGTGAGCGGACCATAGTTCACGGAGATGGAGTTCTTGTTGAGTGCCCAGACGCGCTTGGTGAGGCGCATGGGGAAGTGCAGGCAGACCTCGTCGCCCTCTGCCCATTGGCGATTGATGCGGAGCAGTCCGCTGCGGACTTTGCAATCGACTGTCTTGCCGTTCACAGTGACGTGTGCACCCTCAGTCCAAGTTGGGATGCGGAAATAGATGGGGAATTTTGCCGTCTTCTTCTTGAGACCAGAGACGGCTACCTTGATGTCTTCGCTGAAGGGGTAGTGTGTCTGTTCGTCGAGCACAACTTCCTGTCCGTCAGCCACTTTGAGCTTGGCGATGCAGTCGCCGTAGATGAGCAGGGCAGCTCCGCCGTCGGCACTGGCCAGGACGAGGTTCTCGGCATAGTAGGGCCAACCCATCGAGTGGTTGTGCTGGCAGCAGCGTGAGCTGAAGGGGTTCATGCAGAAGAACGGGCCGCCATTGTCAACGCCTGGATTATGGTTGTTCGAGTCGGCTTGCACCTGATTGGGACAGGTCAGATAGCGCAGAGCCCGCATGTCTTCTGTCAAGGCGGCAGGGTAGTCGTTGAAGGCCACGTCCTCCAGGTTCTCCATCCAGAGGAGGTCGCCCGTCTGCGCCATAAGTATCTCGTCGCTGAGCATCTGCTCCACGAAGCCGCAGGTCTCTGTGCCCTGACGAGGGTCGATGTAGCCGTGACGGCAGTTTTCGTCGCTGCCGAACATGCCTCCAGGAACCTGTCCATAGATGCGACGGATGAGCCAGTAGTTGTTGTAAGTGGCTTTGAGGGCAGCCTTATCACCACTCACCAGGTACCATTCAGCCGGCTCGCGGAAGCATTCTGCCACGTTGACATTGTGCCAGTTTGGCAGTCCGCTTTCCTGCATCCAGTTGGCCGTGCAGCGGTGTATCTTCTTGCAAAGTTCAAGCAGGAACTCTTCGCCAGTCCTGTTGTAGAGCCAGATGACGGAGAGCAGGTTGTCGCCGCCACGCGAGTTCTCCCAGTAGTCGCGCAGGAACTTCTCGTCTGGGTACTGGAGTTGCCACTTGTAATAGGCTGTGAGGATGGGGATGACGCGCTCGTCGCCGCACCACTCATAGTAATCTTGTAGGATTTGGAGTGCCAGCATGTTTGCCCAAAGCTCACGGCGGCCCTTGTTCTCGTTGACTGGACCAAGGAAACCGTCGGCCTGACTGCTGCGCAGGATGCCTTCTATCCAGAACTTCGTCTCTTCAAGCATCGCCTTGTCGTTCAGGATATAGGAGAGGTTGGCATAGCCTCGAAGCCAGTAGGGCACTTCTTCCCAGCCATGGCTGCCAGTGGGTTCGAGCCACGCGTTGCCCTTCTTGTCGAGCCAGTCGCTGATTTCTCCAAGCTGACCGCTCAGGCCGTTCTTCTGCCTGACGAGCATCTCGCCCACCCATCCGCGGGGAACGACGGCTGCAGGGGGTAGCTTGATGAAGGGGTTGGCAGGCAGGGGAGCACGGTTGTTCACGTAGAGCGTGCTTGTGCGGTCGATGTCGGCTTGTGTTGCCATCCACACCTCGTCTGCACAGAGCGGCAAATGTAGCATCAAAACTGCAAGAAAAAGAATATTTTTTGCGTTCATATTGTTGAGATTGTATATTTCGCGTGTAAAGGTACGACTTTTTTTGCAAAGTCGCAAACGAAGAGGGTATTTTGTTTGCGAAATGGTATGCGATTAAACATGGCGTGTTAAGTCCGTCAACGTCACGTGTTAAATTGCCCAACGTCACGTGTGTCGTTTGCCAACGTCACTGGCCATGTTTTACGTGAAAGCAAAGCGAGCTCAACAAAACTGCTGAGCTCGCCTGATAATAGGATTAGTAAGACAGATTCTTACTTCTTGATAACTTTCTTGCCACCAACAATGTTCACGCCCTTCTGAACCTTGCTCAGGCGCTGGCCAAGCATGTTGTAGATGCCCTTGCTGGCCTTTGTGCCCTTGTTGATCTCGTCGGAAACGATACCGTTGATTGCATCGGGATCCTCCACATCGGTACCATAGTACTTCAGACGCCAGTTGTCCATTACGATCCAGTCGCCGCCAGGAGTCTCTTCGTCGTAAGCCTTGTTAATGCCGATAGTTATGTGGCCAGGATCATCTTCAGAGATGTTGAAAGGAATTTTGTTCCAATAAAGGCCATACTGGAAGTATTCGTTAGCAGCCTGTTCGCAAGCAGACATAGGCTGTCCGCTGTATGTGCCAGGCATACTCAAACCGCCATAAGTGAAGCCGATGCCAGGAACCTTATTAGCCTCGATGTGGATGGGCATGAGAGGCATTGTTTCGCATGCATCAGGATTGTCGAAGAACAGTTCAGGACCTGCATAGATGAGGGCACGTTGTGAGATGGGTTGACCTGCAAGGTATTTCTTCACGTGTGCATCCTCTATACCGTCGCGGTAGTAACCTTGTACTTCGAGTACATATGTACCTGCGGGCAAAGCCTGGTCCTCTTCTACAGGATACAGTTCCTGACTATTGTCGAATTCGACGGAGTTGTATGATTCAAGTACGAAGTTCTGGTGATCGCCACCACGTCCCCATACGCTACCACTGGTGAACATCCATGCATCGATGGAGAGACGCTGGTCGTAGCCTGGGTTCTCAATGAGGAAGGAGAGGTCAACAGGATTGGTTTCGCTTGCAGTAGCAATGAAGCTGAGCATCTCCTCGCGACTGATAAACATCCACTGGTTGGTCTCCAACTCAGGAGTATGATTGTCAGTGTCGACTACATAGTGAGAGGGAGTGAATGCATTGTCACCATTACGCAGACCGAGATACTTCTTGCCGCCAGGGATAATGGTTTCGTTGCCTTCCTCGTCGACAACAGTTTGAGAATCAAAGGTCACTCCGAACTGAGCAATGTTATAAACATTTGGCTTGCCCTCTACGGGAATGAGTTCCCAAAGGTTTTCACCAGCCTCTCTGTTACCAATGCCGACGTCAACGTAACCATTCCAGCCCAAGAAGTCCATTTCGCCAAGGTTGCCGTTTGGACGGTAGGTCTCGATGTAGAATGCGCCTTCAACGGGTTCTGTAACAGGATTACCGTCTTCATCATAAGCGACTTCACCCGTCTCTGAATCAATCACATCCTTCGTGGCCTGAACGAGCATCATAGCGTTGGAAGCGTACTCGATTACCTGATGTGCTCCCCAGCTTTCACCACCACCGAGGAAGTTCTTTGCACCTACATTATATATATAGTACCTTGGAAGAGTGGGATCGTCAAGTTCTGTAATGCCGAGTTCGTCCATCGTAGCAGCCTGAGGAATGCTACCTACATACTTCTCTGTGTGACGCTCCATAGCGGTAGCCTTGCGAGCATTGCGAAGGTTCGTGAGAGTAGAACTCCATTGACTTGGAACAGAGCATGTGTCGAGAGCGATAACTGCATCATCGAGAGCAGTACCCCAGTAACCCTTATCCTCCATCAAGCGGCAGATGTCGTAGGTGTCTTTCAGAACCTTGACATCGGGACTATAGCGGAAGATGTTATTGATGGCAGACCTCAATTCTCTTGAGTAGTTCCTGAGTTCTGCTGCGTCTGTCTTGTTCTCGTTGTAGAATTGGTTTGCTTCTGCAACAAGATCAGCCAATTCATCCTTCATCTTGTTGGTTAGCAAGGTGTCTGTATTGGCATAAGCAATAACGTCTTCGAACATCTTTTTAGCCTCTTCTGGATTAACTTCCGTAACGTTAATGCCACAGTCATAGAAGTAACCACCCCAGTTCTGCTGGATGTAAGTGGCGATGACGTTCTTGCCCTCGTTGAGGTACTTGGCAGGAATGTGAACCTGTACGGGGTTCTTGCCATTCGTCCAGCCGACATTCTTCTGCAACAGATGACCGTTGACGTATGTCTCGTAAACGTCATCGTGGCAAACGTTCAACTCATAGGAGAGGCGTTCGTTGACCTTCTCGAGTTCGAAGTTACGACGAATCCAGTAGTTAGAACTATATCCGGTTGATTGCAAAATACCGCTTGGCCAGATGCTTTGCTGCTCTTCCATGTAACCAGCACTACCTGTAGGCATCATCTGATCGTCCCACATAGAGTCGTCGAAGTCAGCCTGTGTCCAAGCCAATGTCTCTACGCGACCATATATCTCAGGAGCGTCAACCGTTTCATAGATGATCTCCATGTCGGCATACTCTTTTTCTTCTTCGGTCGCTTCTCTCTTGATTTCGTTGCCTTCTTCGTCGAATTCATACATCCAATACTTGACAACAGTCTTGCCGAAGTCGATGTAGTTGAAGTAGTGTGTACCAACCCAAAGTTCTACATCTTCCTCAGGATCAGTCATGTCAAGTAGTGAGATTTCAGAGATGGAAACAGTTGCTGAATCTTGGCCGCCACCGAAGTCGAAAGCAAACTTGAAGTTGTTAACATCCAAACCATCGAAGAAGATGTCGACGAGTGTTCCCTCGTAGTCTTCCTCGTCTTCCAGTGGAGCTTCTATCTTCATTTCTTCGTATGCAAGTTCGATTTCTTCGGAATCGTTGTCGCCAAGTTGTACAATGACTGCATTGAAGTCCTTGTCGGCTTTCAGTCTTGCCTTGAAGTTGTAGTAATGACCTTCTTCAATCTTGATAGGAGTCTTGAATTGGAGTTGTTCCATCCAAGGTTCGTCCTCGCTGGAACCTTCCAAGGTGAAGGTGTACACATCGCCAGGCTGAGCTTCATAGAGTGCAGACCAGGGGTGCTTGGGGTTGTTGCTGGGAGACTGCCCGTCGTTGTTATAGCCACCAGTACTGTTGAAAAGGACCTTGCCTTCCCAAGGAGTGGTGTAACCCATGTCGATACCGCCTTCTCTCTTTGTGTAGAGACCGCAGTCGGCAAAGGCACCGCCCCAGTTCTGGTGAACGTGGAATGCAATTACGTTCTCTTCGCCGCCAAGCTTGATGAGTGCCTTCTGTTCGTCGGTCAGCAAGATGTATTCAGCGTTGTTCCAGCCATTGTTATAGTGAACGTTGCCTTCATCATCAAACCACTCACCTTCGTAACCTGTGCGCTCGAAGACAAGCTCGCCGTTGATGTAATACTCAGCGGGAGCATCATCATGACCGCAAGCCAAGTAAACAGGGCCGGCAAGCATTTCATTGGGGTCAAGTTTGAAAGTACGGCGTACATAGATGTCTGCCATAATGCTGCTACCTGTCCATTGATAAGAGGTGCGTCCGTTGAAGGTCGCATCGGTGCTGTAGGGAGCATATTTCTCTTCCCAAAGAATCTGGATACCGTTTCCTTCTTCATCAAACACATCGTCACTCACGTCGTTTTCTTTCGGAGACATGTCGAAATCGGGTTCGAACCATTCTCTGCCTTCTTCATCGTCGCAAGGGAAACCGCAGATATGGTTGTAGTTCGCATTACGCTCGTTCCATTCTCCATAGTCTGTTTGGGAATTGTAAACCCATGTCCAGGCCTTCCACTCGATGTCGCCGTCCCAATAAGAAGACGGTAACAGAATAACATTGGCGCCGACAGCAGTAAGGCCGTCGCCTGCACTGGCCATCAAAGAGAATAGCGCAGCTGCACAAAGAAGTAATGTTTTCTTCATCTTGTTTATTGTTTAGTTAATACAAATTTGATATTTCTGCGTACAAAGATAGTAATTTTATGTTTACCTTCAAAACAAAATCGTACAAAAGTTTGCTTTATATAACATTATTTTGTAACTTTGCGCATAAATAATAACAAAAAAGGATGAATTTCATATCACTTGGCTCTGGCAGTAGTGGCAATTGCTATCTCTTGCAGTCGGGAGAGACATCCATTCTTCTAGATGCAGGCATATCTGCTCGTAGCATGAAGAAAGTCTTCAAGGACTACGACATGAGTCTGGAGGAAGACGTTGGGGCTGTCTTCATCACGCATGATCATGCCGACCATATCAAGGCTGTGGGAGACATCGCCAAAGACTACGGCAAGACTATTTATGCCACGAGACTTGTGCATGAAGGCATCGCATGCAATCGTTGCCTGAAAACAAATGTGCCGGCCGACCGCGTGGCTTTCCTCGAAAAAGGTAAGACGATGGAGATTGGGAACTTCCGTGTAACGTCGTTCGATGTGCCTCACGACAGTCACGACTGTGTAGGCTATGTCGTTGAGGCTGATGGCGTTCGCTTCTGCCTCATTACAGATGTCGGTCATGTCACGGATACCATTCGAGAACAAGTAGGGCTGGCAAATTATTTAGTGCTCGAGTCTAACCACGATGTCAACATGCTTTTCATGGGCAAGTACTCGGCTTTCCTCAAGGAACGTATCAGCGGTGAGAACGGTCACCTAAGTAATGAACAGGCTGCTTACCTTCTTGCCGAGTCCGCAACTCCGCAACTTCGTCATGTCTGGCTTTGTCATTTGAGCGAGGAAAACAACCATCCTGTGCTTGCACGCAAGACTGTTGAAGCAGTCCTTCGTCAGCATGGAATCATTCCAGGTGTGGATTTTGAACTCGACATATTGAAAAGGAAGTCTCCTTCCAAGATGTATTCTCTTACTTAAAAACGAAAAAAAACGTCAAAACATTTGGCAGATTAAAGAAAAGTTCATACCTTTGCACCCGCAAACAAGAAAAGTGATGCGTCCTTAGCTCAGTTGGTAGAGCAATTGACTCTTAATCAATGGGTCCAGGGTTCGAGCCCCTGAGGGCGTACAAGGTAGAAGGATGAGCTGGGTGACAGTTCATCCTTTTTCGTTAAGACGAACAACATATAATATAATAATGTATAGGACAAAAACATGTGGCGAGCTGCGACTCGCCAATATAGGAGAAAAGGTTACCCTGGCAGGCTGGGTGCAAAGCGTTCACAACTTGGGCGCGCTTACTTTTGTTGACCTGCGCGACCGTTATGGCATTACCCAACTTGCTTTCAACGAGGATGCTCCCGAGGAACTTCGTCAGCAGGCAGGGCGTCTGGGCCGTGAGTTTGTCATTCAGGCAAAAGGCGAGGTTGCCGAACGCTATTCCAAGAACAAGAACCTTGCGACGGGAGACATCGAGATACTCGTCACAGAACTTAATATTTTGAACGAGAGTTTGACGCCTCCTTTCACTATCGAGGAGGAGAGCGATGGCGGAGACGACCTTCGCATGAAATATCGCTACCTCGACCTGCGACGCCCAAATGTCCGTAAGAATCTGGAACTTCGTCATAAGTTTGCATTCGAGGTGCGTCGTTACCTCGACCAGCATGGTTTCCTTGAGATTGAGACGCCTGTTCTCGTGAACAGCACACCAGAAGGTGCAAGAGACTTTGTCGTTCCCAGTCGTATGAATCCAGGTCAGTTCTATGCACTCCCCCAAAGCCCTCAGACGCTGAAGCAATTGCTCATGGTGTCTGGTATGGATCGCTATTTCCAGATTGTGAAGTGCTTCCGCGATGAGGACCTCCGTGCCGACCGTCAGCCAGAGTTCACACAGATAGACTGTGAGATGTCGTTTGTTGAGCAGGAAGATATCCTGCAGATGTTCGAGGGGATGAGTCGTCACCTTTTCAAAGCGCTGAAAGGTATCGACATTCCAGAGCTGCCTCGCATGACCTGGGCAGATGCCATGAAGTACTATGGTAGCGATAAACCTGACACGCGTTTCGGCATGAAGTTCGTCGAGTTGAAGAACAATCAGCCAGACAATGCCTCTCGCGAAATCGTAGAAAGCATCTTCCCTACAGGCTTCCAAGTATTCGACGATGCAGCCTATATCGGAGCCATCTGTTGCGAAGGTCAAGCTGTCTATACTCGTAAACAACTTGATCAACTGACTGACTTTGTGAAACGCCCACAAATAGGCGCTAAAGGACTTGTTTATGCGCGAGTTCAGGAAGATGGTAGTGTGAAGAGTTCCGTCGACAAATTCTATTCTCCTGAGGCTCTCGAGATTCTCCGCGAGAAGATGAATGCGAAGGCAGGCGACCTTATTCTCATCCTTTGTGGCTCTGATGCTATGAAGGTTCGCAAGCAGCTTAGCGAGCTTCGTCTCGAGATGGGTAGTCGTATGGGGCTTCGCGACAAGAGCAAGTACTCGTGTCTCTGGGTTATCGACTTCCCAATGTACGAATGGAGCGACGAGGAGCAACGTCTCATGGCGATGCACCATCCGTTTACCTCGCCAAAGCCTGAAGACATTCCTCTGCTCGATACAGATCCAGCTAGCGTGCGTGCCAATGCCTATGATATGGTGGTCAATGGAGTAGAGGTTGGTGGTGGCAGCATTCGTATCCACGATGCCAAGCTGCAACAAAAGATATTCGAGATTCTCGGCTTCACTCCTGAACAGGCTCAGCAGAAGTTTGGTTTCCTGATGAACGCCTTCAAATATGGTGCTCCACCTCATGGCGGACTTGCCTATGGCTTGGATCGCTTCGTCAGCCTCTTTGCAGAACTCGATAGCATTCGCGACTGTATTGCCTTCCCAAAGAACAATAGCGGAAGGGATGTTATGCTCGATGCACCTGGGCCTATCGATCAGAAGCAGCTCGATGAACTCTGCATTACAGTGAAAAGCTAACGGAGTTCTCCAAAACACAGGCAGCAGCGTTGACAAACTTCGCGTGTTACGTTTGCAAACTACACGTGTTATGTTGGCGAACTTCACGTGTTATGATGATAAAGTTAACGTGTCATATATTATAAAGAACCATTATGTCTATCCTTGTTGTCTTTAAGCTTTTAGGCTCGTTGGCATTGCTGATGTTTGGCATGAAGTCGATGAGCGAGGCATTGCAGAAGATGGCCGGCCCGCAGTTGCGCCATGTGCTTGGTGCAATGACGACCAATCGCTTTACTGGAGCCTTGACTGGTATGTTCGTGACGGCTGCTGTACAAAGTTCGACGGCAACAACTTTGATGACGGTTTCTTTTGTGAACGCTGGTTTGTTGACTCTTGTGCAAGCCATCTCAGTCATCATGGGAGCCAACATAGGAACCACATTGACGGCATGGATTATGTCGCTCGGCATGGGTTTCAACATCTCTGATTTCGTCTATCCAGCCTTCTTCTTGGGCATCATCCTCATATATATGAAGAAGCGTCGTATCGTGGGCGATTTCCTCTTCGGCGTTGCTTTCCTGTTCCTAGGTTTAGCCACTTTGAAGGAGACTGGTTTCTCGCTTGTTGATAGCCCTGAATCGAAGGAAGCCATTACAGCTTTCTTCGCAGAATTCAGCAATGGAGGTTTCTTTGTTTCAGTACTTTTTCTGCTCATCGGCACGGTGCTGACGCTTTGTGTACAAAGCTCGGCTGCCATCATGGCCATTACAATGATGCTTTGTTCGACAGGCGTTCTGCACATTGAACAAGGTGTGATGCTGGTTTTGGGTGAGAACGTGGGCACCACCATCACATCGAATATCGTTGCTCTCAGTGCCAACACGCAAGCCAGACGTGCAGCCTTCGCTCACTTGAGCTTCAATGCTGTAGGCGTCTTTTGGGTATTGCTCCTGATGCAACCTTTCTTCGCGATGGTTTGCCACATTTCCGGCTTTGACCCCGCAATGAATCCCAACCAGCCTGATTTTGCCATTAAAGCAAGTGTAGCTCTTGCCACCTTCCATTCTGCCTTCAACATCAGCAATACAGCATTGCTTATTTGGTTTATTCCGCAGATTGAGAAGTTCGTTTGTTGGGTTATCAAGCCCAAGAGTCCAAAGGAAGAGGAGGATTTCCGTTTGCGCTTCATCACATCTGGCATCATGAAGACGCCTGAACTCTCTGTCCTCGAAGCACATAAGGAGATATCGTCCTTTAGCGTTCGCATCCAACGTATGTTCGATATGGTCCATGAACTACTTACGGAGAAGGACCAGAACAAGTTCAACAAACTCTTCAATCGCATCGAGAAGTACGAGAACATCGCGGACAATATGGAAATAAGCATCGCAGAATACCTCGACCAAGTGAGCGACGCGCATCTGAGTGACGAGACAAAGGCCAAGATACGTGCTATGCTTCGAGAAATATCTGAGGTGGAGAGTATTGGTGACTCGTGCTACCACATGGCTCAAACCATTAACCAGAAAGTGCAAGGAAAGAAGGAACACTTCACTGAAGAACAATACGAACATCTGCATGCCATGATGAACCTCACCGATCAGGCATTGACGCAGATGAACCAATTGTTGAGCGGCAGGAAAGACTACTTCGATGTTTACAAGTGCTATAACACAGAAACCGAGATAAACAACTATCGCGACCAGTTGAAGTCACAAAACATCATCGACATCAACAACCACAAGTACACTTACGGCATCGGCACTATCTATATGGAACTTATCAACTCGTGCGAAAGGTTGGCTGACTATGTAGTGAATGTGGTCGAGGCTCGTACGGGTACCAAAATGCGCTTGTAAGCAATTCTCATTTCGGAATCTTCTTCAGCCAACTGTTTCCGCTGAATCTTATTAGGAAGATGATGCCGCGGAAACACAACTCTGTTGCCATAGCAATCCAGACACCCTGCAGTCCCATAGAGGAAACAAGCAATAAGGCAAGAACAATACGTACCAGCCACATACTTCCTAAATTCATTGTGCAGGGAATCAAAGTGTCACGCGCTCCAACGAAGATTCCGTAGCAAACAATGCTGGCAGCGAACATTGGTTCGGCAAACGCTTCAATACGAAGGATTTGTACAGTAAGCTTTTGTACGTCCAAATCAGGAGTCATGATGCTAAGCAATGCCGGTGATGCGGTGTACATCACCACAGCCATTAAGGTCATGAACGTTATGCCCATACCCAAGGTTATGCGTCCGAAACTTCTAGCCAGAAAACGTCTGCCTGCTCCAAGGCTTTGTCCCACTAATGTCGTGGCAGCATCGGAAATGCCATAACCTGGCATATAGCAGAGTGCCTCAACAGTGATACCAAAACTATTGGCTGCGATGGCAATCGTACCTAGAGGCGCGACGATGATGGTGCTCACTATCTGGGCTCCGCACAAGATGACGTGCTCAACAGCTATCGGAGCAGAGATGTGGAAACTTTCGCGCAGTGTACTCAACTGAGGGATAAATGTTCCGCTGTCTTGACGAAGCGAGAGCTCTTTGCTTCGTACAACTGTGAAGTAGCACATCAGCGAGGAGCAAATAATGAATGCGATGGCTGTTCCCAAAACAGCCCCCACTACGCCGAGACCTGCGCCTGGTATCGTGATACCGAAATACGTGCGGGTAGGGAAGATAAGCAACCAGTTGAAGAAAACATCGAGTAGGCATAGTCCGATGTTCAGCATGCTGGGGATGTGCATGTTGCCACTACAGCGAAGCATGCCAGCACAGAGCGAGTTCAGCATCGAGAATGGTAAGCACATCGAGAAGAACATGAAGTAGAGACTCGCATCGTGGCAGATGTCTGGCCCTCCACCGAGCCAATGTGGCAGATAACTACTAATGCCCACTCCGATGCAACCAAGTACCAGGGCAAAGAGAATACATGAAATGAAACTCTGGCGCAGTACTTCCCGCGCTCCGGCGAAATCGTTGGCACCAATCCTATGTGCCACCTGAACATAGAACCCCACGCTGGCTGCATGGCATAAGCTGCCGAAGAGCCAGATGCTGGTGCTGACCAGTCCGATGCTTGCGCTGGCGTGTGCACCAAGGCTGCCAACCATGCTGGCATCGATGTACTGCATCATGATGTGCACCAATTGTGCCATCATGCTAGGGAAACTGAGCAAGGCGGTAAGCTTGACTTGTGCAATCCAGTCAAGTTTGCCGCCTTCTCGTATAAGTGAGAGCAATTTGTCTTTACTCTGCGTGTATTTCATTGATTGTGCAGTCGGCAGGTGCCTTCTGATTCTCGTCAATAATAAGTTCGCCTATGTGGCCTGTGACAACAATGCTACCGCTTGTCGGGTTCTTGATGCTATGGACGTCTCCCTTGATGGTTGCTCTGACGGTGCTGTACTCGAGCATGAGGTTGGCGTCGACTCCGAAAGTGCAATCCTCGAGGACTAAGTTCTCGCAGTAGCACAATGGCTGTTCGCCCGTGATGTGGCAGCGGATGAGCGTCAGGCCTCGACTATACCAGCCGAGATACTCACCATTTATCTCGCAGTCAGTAATCGTAACGTTTTCGCAGTCCCAAAGCGCGTCCTTGCTGTTCAGTAGCGAATTCTTTATCTCCACATTCTTGCTGTACTGGAATGCATAATTGCCCTCGAGGTGAAGCTTGTCAATACGGATATTGTCTGTCCGCATGCAGAGGTAGTCAGCATTTAGTATCTCGCAGTCTTGTATCTTGACTTGGTCGCAGTCCCACAACGTTTCCTGTGCGTTGGTAAAACGGCAGTCCTGCAGGTCAATTTCCTGCATCCTGCGGAACATTTTTGGCGCATCCACTAAGCAATGAGTTAATTTGCCATTTTTGCTGTACCATAGAGAGGAGCGGGCCGTTGTCTCGAAGAAACAATTCTGTGCAAGGAAATTACGGCACTCCCAAAAGACATATTTGCCCTGGAAAGTGCAGTCGTAAGCCTCGATGTTGCCGCTCTCCTTGATGCTCGACTCGCCAAGATGTATCGTCACGCGCTCCAGACGTGCATCGTGTAGCTTGTAAAGAGGTCTTTCACCGCCATATTCTTTATCCTGAATAACAATCATTTTCCTTAATCTTCCATTAACTTTCTGTATCGTATCCTCTTAGGTTCTTCAAGTCCGAGACGTTTGAGTTTGTTCGCTTCATAGTCTGTGTAACTGCCTTCGAAGTAGAAGACATTGCCGTCGCCCTCGTAGGCGAGGATGTGCGTGCAGATGCGGTCGAGGAACCAACGGTCGTGGCTAATGACAACGGCACAACCTGCGAAGTTCTCGAGGCCTTCCTCGAGGGCACGCAGCGTGTTGACGTCGATGTCGTTTGTCGGCTCGTCGAGCAACAGCACGTTGCCCTCCTGCTTGAGTGCCATGGCGAGGTGCAAACGGTTGCGTTCACCACCTGACAGCACGCCACATTTCTTCTCTTGATCTGCACCGCTGAAGTTGAAGCGGCTCAGGTAGGCGCGGCAGTTGATGTCGCGTCCACCAAGGCGCATCAGTTCGTTGCCCTGGCTGATGACCTGATAGACGGAAAGTTCGGGCTTGATGTCCTCGTGGCTTTGGTCTACGTAGGATATCTTGACAGTCTCGCCCACCTCGAACGTTCCGGCATCAGGTGTTTCCATTCCCATTATCATGCGGAAGAGCGTTGTCTTGCCTGCCCCATTAGGGCCGATAACGCCCACGATGCCTCCTGGCGGAAGCATGAAGTCGAGGTCCTTGATGAGTTGCTTCTCGCCGAAAGCTTTGCAGACACCATGTGCCTCGATGACCTTGTTGCCGAGACGTGGGCCGTTGGGGATAAATATCTCAAGCTTCTCCTCGCGCTCCTTTTGCTCCTCGTTGAGCAGTTTGTCGTAGCTGTTCAGTCGAGCCTTGCCCTTTGCCTGTCGTGCCTTAGGCGACATGCGGACCCATTCGAGCTCGCGCTCCAGCGTCTTGCGTCGCTTGCTTGCCACTTTCTCTTCCTGCTCCATGCGCTTTGTCTTCTGCTCGAGCCATGAAGAGTAATTGCCTTGCCAGGGAATGCCTTCGCCACGGTCGAGCTCAAGTATCCAGCCTGCCACGTCGTCAAGAAAGTAACGGTCGTGCGTGACGGCAATGACGGTGCCCTCATATTGCGTGAGATGTTGCTCGAGCCAGTCAATGCTCTCGGCATCGAGGTGGTTCGTCGGCTCATCGAGCAACAGCACGTCAGGCTTCTGGAGAAGCAGACGACAGAGTGCCACACGACGGCGTTCACCACCGCTCAAGGTGTTGATTGGCTGGTCGGCTGGCGGACAACGAAGTGCATCCATGGCTCGTTCCAGCTTGCTGTCCAGGTTCCATGCGTCGGTGCTGTCGATGATGTCCTGCAACTCGCCTTGCCGTGCGAAGAGTTGGTTCATTTTGTCCTCATCCTCGTAGTATTCTGGCAGACCGAACTTCAGGTTTATCTCCTCATATTCCTTCAAGGCATCCACGATGTGCTGTACGCCTTCCTTGACTACCTCGATGACTGTCTTGTTATCATCAAGTTTTGGTTCCTGCTCAAGGTAACCGACGCTGTAGCCAGGACTCCACACTACATTACCTTGATATTGCTGTTCAATGCCAGCAATTATTTTCATGAGCGTGGACTTACCTGCACCATTCATACCCACAATGCCAATCTTGGCACCGTAGAAGAAGGAAAGATAGATGTTCTTGAGGACTTGCTTCTGGTTCTGCTGGATGACCTTGCTTACGCCGACCATCGAGAAGATAATCTTCTTGTCGTCTGTCGTAGCCATTGGTTACTTTAGTTTGTCGTCGCTAAGCTTCATTGCCTTGTAAGCTTGCTGCGTAGTGAGAACTGTCTTGAACTTAGCGTACCATTTGCGCAGAACTGGCGGTTCTTGTTCCTCTTGCTTCTGTTTCAGTTCGAAGAGTTTGTCGCACTGTGCGGCGGTAAGCTTGTTGGCGTCGATGGCATCCTGCAGCTCGTCCTTGAGGTCCTCATAAGGGTCTTTCACGTCAGAGAGTTCTTTAAGGAAAGCCTCAAGCAGAGGTTTGAACTTGGTTTGTACGTCTGGTTTGAGTCTGAGGTTTTTCAGGACGTAAGCCACGCGAGCGTCGCGTTTCTTGCCTGCTTGAACTGAGGAGGGGATAGCGATGGTCAGACTTAGGAACATGACCATGGTGAGCATGAAATGTTTCATAACAATGGTTGTTAAGCGTTATCGTAAATCTTATTTGCCGATAAATCGACTGTAGATGACTTGCATCTTGATGGGATTTGCTTCCGTTCCACGAACGAGTTTGGTGCTGCAAAGACTCAAGTCCTGATTGACGGAAACCTGCGAAGTGTAGCCGTAGCTGTCAGTAGCAGTAGCAATAGTAACTGGAACGAGCACGACATGATTCCAGTCGGGATGTGCTGCTTCCCATTCTTCCTCTGTCATGCCAGTGGCTCTCATGTCGGCCACTTTTTCGTGATGACAGTAGGAGATGAGTCGGCTGATGTTTTCGAAAGTGTAGCAGTTGAATATGTCGTAGAAGAAGGTAGTGTAGGACTGTTGTGAGTCGCTTACTTGGTGCTTCTCGAAGAATGTATCGAGGTTCTTTTTGCGCACGAGTAAGAGATCTTGTGGAATGCCGAGAGCATAGTCATCGTCCAGTGCATCCTCGTCTTGGTTGTTGATGCGGGTTAGGGTAAAGGAAGCATGGGTGATGCTGTCATTCTCGTGTCCCTTGTATATCTCGTCGATGGGCAAAATGAGTTCGGTACAAATGCCTGCAGGGGACTTGAGCATTGTATATTGTTCGTTGCCGATGAGTGTTTCGAGGTTGCTGCTTTCGAATTGTGTGCATTGTATTACCTCTGGTGTAGCAGCAAAGCGGCAAAGTGCAGACAGGGTAGAGTCGGGATATGCTTCACTCTTGTAGCGGAAGTTAAGATTCATTGTGCTGACTTCGAGGTTAAGCATTGTTCCAGTGCCGCTGATTGTGCGGAACAGGAAGCCTGCACATACATTGCGGATGAAAGAGTAGGAGTCGCGGAAGGAGTTCGGATTGTTGTAGAATGTCTCCATGATGTTTTCTCCGTACTGGCGAGGCAGAACGATGCGCACATTGTCTATATAGTTCTTGCTGGCACGTTGTGCATCGCTCATGATGTAGTCTGTGGCAGTGATGACTTTTGTCGCGATGGGACCGTTGCTGTCGTCTACATACTGCCAAAGGTCGGTGTTGGTGTAGAAGTTTTCAGACTCTTTGAGCAGTTTGTCATCGTTCATGCTGAGTGGCCAAACCTCAATTTTCATTGGATTGTTTTTGTCGCCGAAGGTATTCTTGATGAAAAGACGTATCTCAATCGAGTCGCAGAGAAAGCCGTCATCCGTGACGATACTTTCCTTGCTGGGGAAAGCGTAGTTTTCGAAAGTGTGGAATTGTGCGGCGAAAGTGGCAGTGATTGCTTCGTCTGTTTCGGGGTCGATAACCTTTCCCAGGTAGCAGGTCGTACTATTTGCAGGAGCGACAGAGTTGAGCAAATCATTCGAGAGAATGCCAAAACTTGCTGTCGATGTGCTGATGGCATCCTGTTTAGGGAAGACACCAAGCGAACCTGTGTCTTCGCTGCAACTTATTAGGGAGGCGATGGTCAGCATGGTCGCAAACCAAGCCTGATATATCTGTTTACTTTTCAATTGTCTTCTGAACTTTAACTTTAAACATTTTACATTATCCTTCCTCTTCTTCTGCTCTGCCGATGTTCCAGATGGTATCGTAGAAAGTGGGATAATGGATGCCGAAATCTTCCACGGCGACAGGTTGCAAGGTGGGCTTGCCCAGTCCTTCTGCATACTTCGCGAGTTCTTCGCTTTCTGCGAGGAAGCCTATGCCGTCGGCATATTTGATACCAAGCTTGTTGAGCATCGGAACGAGTTTCTTCTCGCCTAGTCCTCTTGTTGCGGAGATGGTCGCATTGCGGAAGGCGATGATGCCGTCCATGTTAGTTGGGATAGCAGATGTGAGCTTCTCTGTGGAGGGCGTGAAAATGACTTTGCAGTCGCGGAAAGATGGTTCTTCGGCGTATGCGGTCTTGATGTAGAGGGGGAGGAAACTGCCCATCCATCCCAGACAATGTATAATGTCGGGCGACCATTTCAGTTTTTTGATGGTTTCCAACACGCCGCGTGCATAGAAGGCAGCGCGTTCGGCATTGTCTTCGTACTCTTTTCCGTTCTCGTCAAATGCCAACTTCCGTTTGTCGAAGAAGTCGTCGTTGTCGATAAAGTAGATTTGCATTCTGGCTGCAGGTATGCTTGCCACTTTGATGACGAGGGGATGGTCTGTGTCGTCGACCACGATGTTGATGCCACTTAGCCTGATGACTTCGTGCAATTGGTTGCGGCGCTCGTTGATGGTGCCCCATTTGGGCATGAACGAACGTATCTCGCGACTCTTTTCCTGAACTGCCTGAGGCAGGTATCTGCCCATCTGTGCCATTTCGGTTTCTGGCACAAAGGGTAGCATCTCTTGTGTGACGAAAAGTATCTTCTTAGCTTTAGTCATCTCGTTTTAAGCTATAGTATCTGTGCAAAGATACGATTATTTTCGCACATAACAATGAAATCTGGCCCGTTTTCACACTTTTTAGAATAAAATTGCGCCAAATGCTTTCAGGTTTCATAAAAACTATGTTACTTTGCACGATTTTATGTCTATGGCATGAAGGTAATTAACAACATCAAAGAACTTCGCAAGTGTTTGGCGAAATATCGCAAGGAGGGACGCACCGTTGGACTTGTGCCTACGATGGGTGCCTTGCATGAAGGGCACGCCTCGCTTGTTCGCAGAAGTGTTGAGGAGAATGATGTTACTGTGGTCAGCATCTTCCTCAACCCTACACAATTCAATGACCCAAAGGATTTGGAGCGCTATCCTCGCACGCTTGAGGCAGATTGCCGTTTGCTCGAGGCTTGCAAGGCAGACATTGCCTTCGCTCCTACAGTGAAGGAAGTCTATCCTGAGCCTGATACCAGACAGTTCAGCTATCCTCCAACCGACAGCGTGATGGAGGGAGCGATGCGTCCCGGACATTTCAATGGCGTATGCCAGATCGTGAGCAAACTCTTCATGTATGTAGAGCCGGATCGTGCCTACTTCGGAGAGAAAGACTATCAGCAGATTGCTGTCATCCGCCGAATGGTAGAGGACCTGGGTTTCAAGCTCGAGATTGTTCCTTGTCCAGTTGTTCGTCAGAGCGATGGATTAGCGTTGAGCAGCCGTAATAGCCTTCTCTCTGCGAAAGAGCGTGTCGTTGCTGCCAACATCTATCGCGTCATGAAAGAGAGTTGCTCGCTCGGCCTTTCCGTTCAGCAGACCCACGACTATGTTGTGGATGAAATCAACAAGATAGACGGTCTGGAAGTGCAATACTTCAGCATCGTAGATGGCGATAGCTTGGCAGACGTTTCTTCGTGGGACGACGCTCCGAGTATCGTCGGCTGCATTACCGTCTTTTGCGGCACGAAGCCCATCCGACTTATCGACCATATAAGATACAAGTAAATACCATGATGATAGAAGTTTTGAAGTCAAAGTTGCACATGG
This sequence comes from Bacteroidaceae bacterium, assembly GCA_017961145.1. Lineage (GTDB taxonomy): Bacteria > Bacteroidota > Bacteroidia > Bacteroidales > Bacteroidaceae > Physcousia. The sequence goes on from JAGCXU010000029.1 coordinate 46,396, forward strand.
TCACAGTCACTGAGGCCAACATAAACTACATGGGCAGCATCACCATCGACGAAGATCTGATGGACGCTGCAGGGCTCATTGCAGGTGAAAAAGTGCAGGTAGTGAACAACAACAATGGCGAACGGTTCGAGACATACGTCATTCGTGGCGAGCGTGGCTCTGGCTGTATCTGCCTGAATGGTGCTGCGGCTCGCAAGGTGCTTGTGGGCGACACCGTCATCATCATGTCTTACGCCCTTATGGATCTTGAGGAAGCACGCACCTTCAAACCCTACGTTGTCTTCCCCAAAGAGAACCGTTTGTAAACATCGCACGTGACGTTGGCAAACGTCACGTTAGTAAATCGTAATCGTCACGTTAGTAAATCGTAATCGTCACGTTAGTAAATCGCAAACGTCACGTTAGTAAATTGCAATCGTCACGTGTGTCATTTAAAAACTAAGCGTGGATAGTTCTGCAACTATCCACGCCTTGTTTGTCTATAGGGTTTGTTATTTCTTATTCTGCGCCCCACATATCCCAGTCGTCTTCCTTTGTGCGTGCTTCTCCGTCGCTACCGCCGTTGTCTTCTATGTCGGCGTCACTTTGGAAACTTACGCAAAGGAAAGAAATAGGTTGAGCATTTTCCACATTCACGATGGGTGTCATATATATCTTTTTCATTTGTGTGTCCTCCTTATTTAATGATTGTCTTATTGCCGTTGACGATGTAGACACCCTTCTGGCTGGGCTTGCCTGCGAGTTTCTTGCCATCGAGGCTGTACCAGTCTTCAGAAGCATCAGAGAGTCCTGAGAGATTGGAGATGCCGTCAGCATCATCGCCGAAACTGAGGACATACTGCTTGACGTCCTTCACCTTGTCGCTGGGCGTAATGCCAGTAAGCTGGAAATACGCTCTCTGTGCACCTATGCGTGCTCCGCTTAAGGGGTAGTAAAGTTTGTCGCTGTTGCCCAAGAAGAGGATGCTCTTGTTCGTTTCGCTGAAGGTTGTGAAACTGTAGGTTCCCTTGAAGGTGATGCTCTTGTCGCTGTCAATGTCGAATGTGGCATCGTTCATCGTCTTGTCGATGGTTACATCTGTGAAGACAGGATTGACGATATTGTCACTGTTCTCCCACTTGATGATGTAGGGCGTACCAGCGAGGAGTTCTGTAACTTGTCCTTCGGCTGTGAAGTTCAGCATAACTGTTTCACCTTCAAGTGTTACGTTGTTCAGTGCTCGAACGTCTGCGCCATCAAGGACGCTGCCTGCGATTGTCACGTCGAACGGCAAGCAGAGTGTGTTCCAAGAACCATCTTTGTATAGAGTGCGGTCAGCAAGTTGAACGTCATAACCTTCCTCGCCATCGAGGGACTCGATGAGGCTAGTGTTGTCTTCGTTGTTGGCGAGCACTACGAAAGGTGCTGCTTCCATAGTGGTGAAGGTAGAAGAAGCCCAATTGCTTTCATTTGTTCCTTGAACGCCCTTCACTTCCCACTCATAAACGGTATTGGGAGTAAGGTCGTCAATCTGACAGGAAGTCTCGTCTGTTGCTACCTCAACCCATTCGCCAGCAGGAAAACCTTGGTATGATTCTGTGGCAACATACACGCCAAAGACCTCTGCAGCATAGCTGGGATCCTGGCCTCTTGCAACCAATGTAAGTGTTCCACCCAGTTCAATGTTGGGAATAATCAACCAGTTGTCTGGAGTTAAGGGACCTAAATCATTAATGAAACTTGCAGATGAGATAGCGTATGTCCCGTTGTAATAAGGATTTCCATTACTGTCGTTATCATTTTCTTCTCGCAAAATCCAGTCATAACCATCGCCGTCTAAGTCAATGTTCTCCCAACTTTCAGGAGCAGAGCCGTCCTCGAAGTCTTCAGAGAGGACTATTGTGCCCTCTGCATTCTTCACCACGATGTCGTCGATGTTCAGGTAGAACATATCGGAAACATTGTAGTGACGGATTGCGATATAGCCTGTGCCGCTGAATGCGCTGAGGTCGAAGGTGTAAGTTTCCAACTTACCTGTAGTAGTGACATCGCTGCCAACCTGATTCCAAACATTGAGGTTCATCTCTTGAGCCGCTGTTCTGTAACGAAGGACATAACTGTCGGCATCACTTTCCCAGCTAAGGGTTGCTTGGGTAGTACTAGCCTCTGCAGCAAGATTAGCGGGTTTGGGTAGAGCATTACAGTTAACATGATAGGTGACAGGATCGTTCATGGCTCCGCTGCCAGAGAAGATTTCCTCGCCATTTACATCGTATGCGGTGTAGGAGCACTCGCTGTCGTACTTGCCGCTAGTCCATGTGAAACTGATGTCTCTGTCGTTGGGAACCTCGACATAAAATGTATTGGCTTCGTTCTCGCCATTGTTGTATGTGCCATTTAGGTCCTTGTTGGTATAAGTTCCAATAATTGCGCCTGTTGTCACATCAGCTATCGCAATGGTAGCACCGTTCCAACCATCGCCCCATTGGTCGATGAGAACGAGTTGAATCTGGCACATATCGTCAGAGAGGTCTGTAGTGAAGTTGACAGGACTTGTCCAGTCGCTGACTTCGCTGCCATTCTTCGCGCGTACCTTTATAATATATGTAGTGGCAAGTTCAAGGCCAGTCAAGGTAGTGGGATTGCTGACATTCTCCGTCACTGTGCCGTTTACTTCGATGTCAAATGCAGGAGCATCGCTTACCCAACTTACCATTGCTTCAGTACCACCAGTATAGCTGACGGTAACATTCGTGGGTTTAGATACAGAAGGAGGCAAGCCTGGTGTATAGTCGAAGGTGGTTTGGGGCAGGAAGTTCTGCTGGCTGATGCTGGTGTTATAGCCACCAAGAGAAACTCCTGTCACCTTTTCACCAATCCAGGAGACACTCTCATAATCGCCTTTAGTGGTTTGGTTGATACCCACCAAGAGGTTGCCACCATCATAGTAAATGGGTGTGTCGAAGGTTATGGCCATCTTGTTGTTCACGACGGACAGACTGCCAGAATAAACCTTCTCCAGTGAGTTCCAGTCCTTGAGCGAACTGAGGGTGTTGTCATTCGTTTTGCTCAGATAGACATCAAACTTCGCTGCGTCCCATGCAACAGATGATTCCTCTGCATAGAACGTTACACCTTTGACTTCGGAGTTGATCATGTCCTCGATGTTTGCAGCAGGGATGATGAACTGGCTTCTGCTGTACTCGTCGCAATAGTAGCCGTAAATGGGAACGTATTTGCTGGTTACGTTCTGAACGACAGTCAATGTGGCAGCATTCTCGTCTACGACGGTATATTCGCCGTTTGCATCAATATAGCAGAACTTGATGATGTACGTGCCTTCTGCGGAAGGTTGGAAAGAGAAGACACAATCCTGTGTTGTTCCTGCAGGAATGAAGCAACTGTTTAAGTCGTAGAGATATTCGTCACCTTCATAATCTATAATATCTATCCAGAGGTCGCCGTCGTATTCCTCTGAGCCGTTGTTGGTAACATTGAAGGTAATGCTAATTGTCGAGTTTGGAGAAACAGGGTTGTTGCTCAGTGTCGTACTGTTCAATACGAGATTGTAGTCCTGAGGTGTGATGTCGGCTGTGGTTCCGCTATCGGATGGCTTTTGTATGCCGATAACTGCATCCTGTCCGTAGTGGAAGCCGTCAGTAGATGAACTTCCACCTATGCCTTGCTGGTCAGGATCAAGTGCAGAGAGGACAAAGTAGTTGTCGCTCATGCCACCCCAACCCCAGTTGATGTGGAAGAAGTCAGTATTGTTCTGGTATTTATATCCGTCGCATACGAACTCGTGTCCGCCACCAGTTGACAAGCCTCCATAAATTACAGGACGACCTTCCGACAGTTCGTGATAGATGAGGTCAGTCCACTTGGCGTAGCTATAGGAACTGCGAGAAATGAACTTTGTGGTAGCATTGTAATCAAAGTAAGTTTTAAGGGCATAGGGAATGTCTTCTGTATAGGCACCAGAGGCATCGCTGTAGTCCATTTGTACGGAATAGCCACAATATTTCATCAGTGTGGCTACGGCATTACCTTGAGCAGTAGTGTAGTTGCCGTTGTAATTGTCAATCATGTTATTCCATTGGAAGGTAACGGGAGACAATGAGCTCAGGTTAAAACCTTGGGTATAAGTGGTGTATCCAGGGATGGTCTTCGTATTAGATTCTGGCCATTTGTGGTAGTACATCACTTGGGCCATAGCTGTTGCAACACAACCTGTGGCACACTTGGTGTTGCCATATAATGTTGGGCAGAGGTTGTTGTATGGCGCATCTTGATACCATTGCGAGGTTAACATTGGAGTGATGGCTGTCGTGTTGTGTGAACCAACCTTGTTGCGAGCCTTCTTCGGACGGGCAACCTTTGTGTTTTGCTTCTGCAGCCATGCAATCTCGTCGGCATATCCTTGCAGCCAAGCCTTCATGTTGTCAGGCATTTCGCTTGGATTGACGTTGCCCCTGTCGCTATAGCCAAGGATGGGACGTGTCCTGTCGTCGTTAGAAACGATGACAAAACCGCCATTGTTCTTGATGTTGAACACATAAAGTCCACTCACCTTCTTGGCGGCTACGAGTTGAGGTGTGCCACTTGATGTGTGGCGAGGACTGCCAGGAGTGGCTGGTGTGTTCGTTAGAAATTCTAGCGCTTGCTCTAGCGCTTGCTCTTCAGTTACATCTTCTGCCCAGACTCCTGCGACGCAGAAAAGGGCAAGAAGTAGTGTTAATAGTTTTTTCATTAGTTAATGTTTATAGTTTTGTAATGTTAGTTGTCATTTTAAGACAAATCGGCCGCAAAGATACAACTTTTTACTTAAATAATGTGTAAGAAAATAGAATATTTTGCTCCAGCGTTGTTTCTTTTGAAGTATGATGAAAAAAAAACCCCTCCACTGATAGTCAGCAGAGGGGTAATGGTTGGGGCGAAGAGCGTTTACTCTTCTGTTCCCATGAGAATCTTCATCATTTCAACAGCAGAGTAGGGGACAGGGGTGCCAGGGCCGAAGATGGCTGCAACACCTGCGTCGTAGAGGAAGTCGTAGTCCTGTGCAGGGATGACACCACCAGCTGTGACCATGATGTCTTCGCGGCCCAGCTTCTTCAACTCCTCGATGAGCTGAGGAATCAGTGTCTTGTGACCTGCTGCCAGAGAGCTTGCACCTACGATATCTACGTCGTTCTCTACTGCCTGACGAGCTGCTTCGGCTGG
>JAGCXU010000030.1 GCA_017961145.1 Bacteroidaceae bacterium
AGGGCGCAGAGCTGACTCGTGCTGGCACCAACCGTCTGGATAACCAGAGTGATGGTTCCCTTCTCGAGGTCGCTTCCTGCTATGGTTAGAGGCACTCGCTCTCCCTTCTCATCAACGCGAACGATGACGAAGTGACCAGCCTTGCGTGCCTTTGCAATCAATGGTGCTTCAACGTCCAAACGGAAAACCTTCTCGCTGAACTGAACTTTCTTTACAATCTTATACATACCTTATCTGTATTATGTTATCCTTTAATTAGTCAATCATCTCGCATCCCATGTAAGGAACGAGCACTTTGGGAACTCGGATGCCTTGTTCCGTCTGGTTGTTTTCCAAGATGGAGGCGACGATGCGGGGCAGAGCGAGGGCCGAGCCGTTGAGGGTGTGGCAAAGTTCTGTCTTGCCTGTTGCTGTTCGACGAACGCGACACTTCAAGCGGTTGGCCTGATAGGTATCGAAGTTCGAAACAGAGCTAACCTCGAGCCAACGTTTCTGTGCTTCACTATAAACCTCGAAGTCGTAGCAGATAGCGCTGGTGAAGCTCTGGTCGCCACCGCAGAGGCGAAGGATGCGATAGGGGAGTTCGAGCTTCTGCAACAAGCCTTCCACGTGTGCAAGCATCTCCTTGTGACTCTCTGCACTGTGCTCGGGCGTGTCGATACGCACGATTTCTATCTTGCTGAACTCATGCAAGCGGTTCAAGCCGCGCACGTCTTTGCCATAACTTCCTGCTTCACGACGGAAGCATTGGGTGTAGGCGCAGTTCTTGATGGGCAGGTCTTTCTCGTCGAGAATCACGTCACGATAGATGTTCGTCACGGGCACCTCGGCCGTCGGGATGAGGTAAAGGTCGTCAACCTCACAATGGTACATCTGGCCTTCCTTGTCAGGAAGCTGTCCCGTGCCGTAACCTGAAGCGGCATTCACGACGGTTGGAGGCATGATTTCCTCGTAGCCGGACTTCTGTGCCTCATCGAGGAAGAAGTCAATCAAAGCGCGTTGAAGCCTTGCGCCCTTGCCTCTGTAAACAGGGAAACCTGCTCCTGAAATCTTTACTCCAAGGTCGAAGTCGATGAGATTGTACTTCTTGGCGAGCTCCCAATGCGGGAGTTTGGCAGTTTCAATAACAGGGTTAGCGTCCCAATTGCCAACTGTATCTTTGCCAAGAACGCACTCCTTGAGGTTGGACTTCACGACCCAATTGTCTTCGGCACACGTTCCTTCGGGTACTTCCTCATAAGGAATGTTGGGAATCTGGCAGAGAAGATGCGTCAGTTCCTGCTCAGCAGTCTCCTTTTTATTCTCAAGTTCCTTGCTAGTTTCCTTAAGTGCAGCAACCTTTGTCTTGACTTCTTCAGCCTCTTCTCGCTTGCCTTGCTTCATGAGCATGCCAATCTCAGCAGCCAACTTCTTGGCGTTTGAAAGGTTCTGGTCGAGTTCAGTTTGTGCTGCGCGACGGCTCTTATCAACGGCAATCACTTCTTCGATTGCCTGACGAGCACCTGTGAAGTGCTTCTTTTCCAATCCCGCGATAACGCGTTCGGTTTCTTCTGTGATGAGTTTTAGTGTAAGCATATATTGTATTTACTATTTTACGATTTACTATTTAAAAGGGGAACCACACAAACGCAGCTGCGTCCCAAAGTGCGTGACTGATGATAATTGCTCTCAGTTGATTGGGCATAAGCCAATAGAGCCCGCCCCAAACTATGCCGCAAACAAGGGCTGCCATGATGAGCATGAAGTTGCCTGAAGGCAGATGAACTGCTGTATAACAAGCCGTCGTCAACATGAAAGCGACAAACGGGGAGCGGAATTTCGTAAGAGTTCTCTGTACATAACCTCTCCAAAATATCTCTTCTGCAGGTCCTATGACAAAGAGCAGGAGTAAAGCAAGCAGGGTAGGAGAGGCATCTCCCTTAATATTATATATAAGGTTCACCTGCGCGCGCGAAAAAGAAAAAAGGAGTTGCGATACTTTGTCACCAACAAAGAATACTCCCCAAAGCAGGACTGCGATGAGAATAGCAAGGATGCAAGTGTAGGTGGCGGGAGGCGTATCTTCTGGGGAAATGTCTGTCCCGATGCTCTTACTTCCGCCAAAAGCAAAGGCGAGGCAGGTGAGGATGAGTGCCGAAGCCGTCATGCAAACCCAGAAGTTTAGGTGGGGCGACGTCCAAGGCGAGAACATGATGAACCACAGCAAAGCAGCCACAAGCAGACTCATCACGAGTTTGCTTTTGTCACGAAACTTTATGGTATCGTTTGCGGTCATGTTGTTCTATGTTAGAGCCTCGATGATTAGTCCGATAGCGAGTGTCATGCTGAAGGCTAACTGCAGTTTGGCTGTCGCTTCGTCAAGGTTGGCAATTGCTTTGATACCTTCTGTCTTACAGGATAGCATCTTTTTACTGTTCTTTATTGCCAATGGGAGACTGATAATGGCGAGCAACGTCCAAGGGCTTTCGCATCCCAGAAGCACCATTATCAAGAGCCAGCAATATGGCATGATGATTTCGAAAATGAAGATTTTGATGGATTCTGAGCGTCCTGCAAGAATTGGGAAAGTTCGTATGCCTGCCCGTTTGTCAGTCTCAATGTCTCGAGTATTGTTGACGTGAAGGATGGCAACTGTAATGCTTCCTACAGGAATTGCGAGCAAGAGGA
>JAGCXU010000031.1 GCA_017961145.1 Bacteroidaceae bacterium
GATGTAACCATTGCCGATGGCGTGGCAGTCCTGAATGCAATGGCTGGTCAATCTGTTCCAGGCAATCCGGACATAAACGGCGATAATGATATCACGATTGCTGATTTCGTAGCAGTTCTCAACATCATGGCTGGTCAATAAAGCCATGTAGAGAACGTATAATTTTAAGGGTAAGAAAGCCTCGCTCGCGATGGGCGGGGCTTTCTTTTGCATAATCTGTTGCAATTTCGCAAAATAATCAATGAATTTGCCCAATGCCGCCTTTTTTTATTCAACAAAAGCAGTCTCGACGAAAAGCAACAAAAGCAAGGCTGCGGTTAAGCGAGCGCAGAGTCAAACTTGTTTGAACTGTGCCGAGCGTGAGCAGTCTCGACGAAAAGTCAACAAAAGCAACAAAAGCAACATTGCGATTTGAGAGAGAGCAATATCAAACTTGTTTGGATATTGCCGAGCGGTAGCAATGTCAACGACGTTAACGTTGCATTTCGAGAGAGAGGTTCTCCTTCGCGGGAAAGCCTCTCTTTTTTATTGAATTTCGAAACGAACGGTGCAGTTTGCAAGCAATCAGGGCAAAAGGCACAAAAAAGTTCATAGTTCATAGTTCATAGTTCATAGTTTTTTCGTATTTTTGCACTCGGATAACAAAGTTAACCAATTTATTAAACAAATGAACACTTTTATTAAGACAACGCTGGCTGTGTCGCTGGCTATCTTCAGCAGCACAGCAGCGATGGGGCAATCTGAACCCCTCAGCACAGATGGGACCTCCGCCACCATCACCAAAAACGGACGTATCGAGTTAAAGGAACTGACGGAAAAGAAGTGGTTCCAGGAACTGCAAAGCCGCATCAAACTTCACGGCTATGCTCAAGCGGGTTACACTTACTCGCATCAGGGCGGCCAAGACAAAAACACTTTCGACCTGAAGCGCGTCCTCTTCTGGGCAGAAGCAAAGATTACAGACCGCTGGTCGTTCCTCTTCATGCACGACTTCTCGAGCGTCGTCCAGGAATACTACACGGACTATCGCTTCACGAAGAACAAAGCCCTGACCGTTCGCTTTGGCCAGTTCAAGAACGGTCTCTCGCTCGAGAACCCTCTCTCCCCTACAGCAATGGAAGCCATCGACGTTTATAGCGAGGCTGTGACGTTCCTGACAGGCTGCGGCAGCGACCCTTTGCTGGGCGTTCAGTATGGTCGTGACCTCGGTCTCTCTCTCTTCGGCGAGACGAACAACGGCAAGTTCCGCTACGAAGTCGACGTGATGAACGGACAAGGCATCAACAAGAAAGACGGCAACAACTTCAAGGACATCATCGCCCGACTGGAAGTTCGTCCCGTCTTAGGACTGAATATCGTCACGACTGGACAGTTCGGTCGAGGCCATGCCATCAATACATCTTTATATAATCCGACCATCGCGATTGGTCAGGACTACAAGCGTCATCGTGCCACCATCGGTGCTGACTACAAGTCGAAAGCCTTCAACGTTCACGGAGAATACCTGAATGGTTGGGATAAGGATGTGCACAGTTGGGGCGCTTACATCACTGGAGCCGTTCCCCTGGCACGCTTTGGTGCTCCGGAATTGGGAAAGAGGCTGGAATTGGTCGCTTCCTACGACTTCTTCAACTTCAACACCACGCTCGGCATGGATCAGCACAAAGCCATCGGAGGTTTGCAATACTGGTTCTACAAGAAGTGTCGCGTGCAAGTTCAGTATGTCTATAAGAACGCATACATCGCAGAAAACCAATTCGTGCATGGTGCAAATCATGGCATCCAATGTCAGGTGCAAGTAAGATTTAATTAATTAGCCTTATGATAACAAAAGTTCTTCTGACCATCATCTTCTTAGCCGTGATGGTGGGTGTAGGTATTTATTCGCGTAAGCAAGCCGCAAATGTCGATGGATTCGTGCTTGGCGGCCGAAACGTAGGTCCTTGGCTGACAGCTTTTGCTTATGGCACGAGTTATTTCTCCGCAGTCGTCTTTGTCGGTTATGCCGGACAGTTCGGCTGGAAGTACGGCTTGTCTTCAACATGGATAGGCATAGGCAATGCCTTGATAGGTTCTTTGCTTGCATGGATTGTTTTGGGACGCAGGACGAAACTGATGACACAACACATCGAGAGCCGGACGATGCCCGACTTCTTTGGCACTCGCTATCAGAGCCAGAACCTTCGCGTCGTAGCCAGCATCATCGCTTTCGTTTTCCTGATCCCCTATACTGCCGGAGTTTACAAAGGCATCTCCACACTTTTCGAGATGGGTTTCGGCATTCCTTATGAGTTTTGTGTGGTCGGAATGGCTGCATTCACGGCCATTTACGTCATCTTTGGAGGCTACAAAGCGACTGCCATGAACGACTTCATCCAAGGCATCATCATGCTCTTCGGTATCGTCACAATCATAGCAGCCGTGCTTGCTTCCCAAGGAGGACTGACAGAAGCCGTAACGAAACTGGCTGCCATGCCTGCCGACGACAATCCCGCTGTCAACGGAGGCTTTGCATCGTGGTTCGGTCCTGATGTTCCCAACCTGATTGGCGTCGTCATTCTCACTTCGTTAGGAACTTGGGGATTGCCGCAGATGGTGGGCAAGTTCTATAGCATCACGGACGAGAGTGCCATCCGTCGCGGAACAATCATTTCGACAATCTTTGCCATCATAGTTGCTGGCGGATGTTATTTCCTTGGCGGTTTCGGCAGGTTGTTCGGAATGCCTCCCGTACTTCCGAACGGTCGTTTGGACTTCGACTCCATCGTTCCCTCTATGCTTGTCACGCTCCCGGATGTACTCATCGCCCTTGTCGTTCTGCTTGTTCTTTCGGCTTCTATGTCAACCCTCGCTTCTTTGGTTTTGACTTCGTCCAGCACGATGACGCTCGACCTCATCTATCGCGACAAGAAGTCATTGCCGGGAGAGGTTGAGGAAGGCAGCATAGACGATACCGTTTCCGAGAAGATTGAACGCAGGAAGGTTGTTGTGATGCGTGTTCTCATCGTCTTCTTCATCGTCATTTCCTTGATGATAGCGCTTAATCCTCCCACCTTCATAGCCCAGCTGATGGGTATCTCGTGGGGAGCACTTGCAGGAGCTTTCCTCGCTCCCTTCATGATGGGACTTTACTGGCGAGGTGTCACAAAGTCGGCCGTTTGGGCTTGCTTCATTTGGGGTGTAGGTCTGACCGTTGTCAACATGCTCCTGGGTAATGCCATCAACCCGATTAACTGCGGCGCTCTTGCCATGATTGGCGGCTTCCCTGTTGTGTGGATTGCAAGTCTCGTCAGCCCGAAGTTGTCGAAAGACTACGTCGAGAAGATGTTCGAGTGCTATAAGAAGTGATATAAAAAAAGACCGAGGCTATTTTCTAGCCTCGGCAATGTATTCGAGCGATTGGTGGCATATCTCCGAGATATGCTGCCAATCCTTGTTTTTAATCGTATCCTTCGGAAAGAGTTTACTGCCCATACCGACACAGAACACACCCGCTTTGAACCAGGCTGTCAGGTTCTCCTTGTCGGGAGAAACACCTCCCGTAACCATTATCCTGCTCCAAGGACAAGGAGCCAAAGCGCCCTTCACGAAAGCCGGACCATAGACATCACCCGGGAAGACCTTCGTCAGGTCGCAACCCAACTCCTGAGCTGTCCCTATCTCGCTGACAGTTCCGCATCCTGGACAATAAAGGACGAGACGTCGGTTGCAGACACGAGCTATCTCGGGGTTGAGCAAGGGACCTACCACAAAGCAAGCTCCCAACTGAATATAGAGGGCAGCCGTGGGTGCATCCACAATCGAACCGACACCCATCGCCATTTCCGGACATTCCTTAGCCGCGAACTTCACGCATTCTGCAAAGACTTCATGGGCAAAGTCACCACGATTGGTAAACTCGAAAGCCCTCACTCCACCATCATAACAAGCCTTCACAACCTGCTTTGCCACCTCTATATCGCTATGATAGAAGACAGGAACTATACCTGTCTGCTGCATCTTTTGCAGAACCTGTATTTTGTCGAAATTCATTGTCTGTTGTCCGTTGTCTGTTGTCCGTTGTCTTTTATCTCTCCACTCTACCACTTCCATTCCCCTTCATGAGACATTCCACCTCTTGCAGAGAGACCATGTTGACATCGCCGGGAATGGTGTGCTTCAAGGCACTTGCTGCTACTGCAAAGTCCAAAGCCCAATCCATTGGCTTCCCATTTGCAAGGCCGTGAATGATGCCTGCACTAAAGCTGTCTCCACCTCCCACACGATCCACGATGGGGGTGATTTCATAGCGACGGCTCATGTAGAACTCCTTACCATCGTATATCATAGCCTTCCATCCGTTATGCGAAGCGCTAAAACTTTCGCGAAGCGTGCCTACCACATATTTGAAACCGAACTTCTTGACCATGTTGAGGAAGATACTTTTATAACCTTCGGCCTCAGTCTTACCACTTTCCACATCTGCTTCAGGACGGAAGCCAAGACATTTCTCAGCATCTTCTTCGTTGCCGATGCAGACATCCACATATTTCATGAGAGGACACATCACCTTTTGTGCTTCCTTCACACTCCAGAGTTTCTGACGATAATTGAGGTCGCAACTGATGGTGATACCTGCTTTCTTAGCAGCTATACAAGCCTTTTCCACGCAATCTGCTGCATTCTTGCTCAAGGCTGGTGTGATGCCACTCCAATGGAACCAGTCTGCTCCTGCGAAAATGGTATCGAAGTCGAACTCTTCGGGAGTCGTTTCGCTAAAACTGCTGTGAGAGCGGTCATAGATGACTTTGCTGGGACGAAGACTGCTGCCCGTTTCCAAGAAATAGACACCCATACGATTGCCCCCTCGAGCTATGTAGTCCGTATGCACACCAAAGCGACGAAGGCTGTTTATGGCAGCCTGCCCCATCTCGTGCAACGGCAATTTACTGACAAAGAAAGCCTCGTCTCCAAAGTTCTGCAGGCTGACGGCCACATTCGCTTCTCCTCCACCATAATTGACATCAAAAGAGTCCGACTGGACGAACCTGCTGTTTCCTGGAGTGGAAAGCCTCAGCATAATCTCGCCCATTGTTACTATTTTTGCCATATTCCTATCTTCTTTTGCCTTTTTTTGTCTTTTTCGACTACAAAAGTACATAAAAGTTTTCAAAGAAGAAAAAGGAAAATGCAATTTTTTTAAGAAAATGCGTGTTTTTATGCGAGAAAAGGGATAAATTAAGGAAAAATGTGTAACTTCGCAGCGTGAAAGAAGGTGTTTCTACCAAAAAAGGACTACTTGCGTTAAGTCCGCTGATAGTTTTTTTGCTGCTTTACCTGTTTTTGAGTCTTGCAGCCGATGACTTCTATGCTGTTCCCCTGACGGTAGCATTCCTGGCAGCCTCGCTCTACAGCCTGTTGCTCATCAGGGGCGAGAGCATAAGCCAGCGTTTCAGTTATCTTGCAGAAGGAGCTGCTTCTCCGGGAGTAATGCAGATGCTCTGGATATTCATTCTGGCAGGAGCTTTTGCAGCTACGGCCAAGCAGATGGGAGCCATAGATGCCACCATCCGACTGGCTTTGACGGCTGTACCGCCTCATTTTGTCTTGAGCAGTCTTTTCCTTGCCTCCTGCTTCATCTCGCTTGCTACGGGAACGAGCGTAGGCACCATAGCAGCCCTTGTCCCCATAGCCGGCAGAATGGCAGAACAGACGGGAGGCAGCATGGCTATGATGGTCGCGATAGTCGTGGGAGGAGCATATTTCGGAGACAATCTCAGCTTCATTTCCGACACAACCATTGTGGCCACACAAACTCAAGGCTGCAAGATGAAGGACAAGTTTCGCGCAAACATCTGGATTGCCCTGCCCGCAGCCCTCATTTGCCTCGCTATATATGCTTTCATGCCAGCAGTAAACGTCCAACCTGACCGCCTTGGAGAGGTCTTCTACCCTGCCATCATACCATATATATATATAATAGTAGCGGCTTTGGCAGGAATGAATGTGATGCTCGTCCTTGCTTCCGCAACCGTTCTGGCAGGAGTGATGGGCATAGCCAGTGGAGCCTTGACTCCCTTCGGATGGCTCAGAGCCATGAACGATGGCATTATGGGCATGAGCGAACTCATTATTGTCACTTTGCTGGCTGCAGGTCTGATGCAAGTCATCCGTCAAGCTGGAGGTATCGACTGGCTGATGCAACTTTTCAATAGCCGACGGGGGACACGAAGGAAAGCCGAACTGAGCATGGCTTCGCTAGTGGTACTGACGGACTTCTGCACAGCCAACAATACAATAGCCATCCTGAGTGTCGGACCTCTTGCCAAGCAGATAGCCGAGCGCTATGGAATCGAGCCAAAACGGGCTGCGAGCATCCTCGACACCTTCAGTTGTTTTGCGCAAGGAATCATTCCCTATGGCGCGCAAATGCTTATAGCAAGCGGACTGGCAGCCATCGACCCCCTCGACATCATACCCTACCTCTACTATCCCTTCATCCTCGGAACGGTAGCAATTGTGTATATAATAGCAGCCCCCCAGAAAGTAAGAGAACTATGAACTGTGAACTCATTACAAAGTATTTCCCAAGCCTGACAGATGTTCAGAAGAAGCAGTTTGCCATGCTCGATGCGCTCTATCGCGACTGGAACAGCAAGATAAATGTCATCTCGCGCAAGGACATAGACAACCTCTACGAACATCATGTCCTCCACAGTCTGGCCATAGCCGAGCTGATACGTTTCAAGCCGGGCACATCCGTCATGGACCTTGGGACGGGAGGCGGTTTCCCAGGCATTCCCCTTGCCATCATGTTTCCAGAAGCGAAGTTCCACCTGGTCGATTCCATAGGCAAGAAGATACGCGTCTGTCAGGAAGTCAGCCAAGCCCTCGCCCTGCAGAATGTCACAACTCAATGGAGCCGAGCCGAAGCCATCAGCGAGCAGTTCCACTTTGTCGTTTCCAGAGCAGTCATGCCCCTGCCCGACCTCGTCAAGATAATCCGTGGAAAGATAAGCAAAGAACAGTTCAACGGCCTTCCCAACGGCCTGATTTGCCTGAAAGGCGGTGAACTGGAACAAGAGGCCAAGCCCTTTGGAAAAGCCGCACAGATAACATCACTCAGCGAGTACTTCGAAGAGGAGTTCTTCGCAACGAAGAAACTCGTATATCTCCCTCTTTAATTTTCAATTTCCAATGAAATACATCTCCTTTACATGCAACCCCATTCAGGAGAACACCTACCTCCTCTGGGACGAAGAAACCCTCGAAGCAGCCATCCTCGACCCAGGCTGTTGGAACCGTCACGAAGAGCAACTGCTGGAAGGTAGCATCCGTGCACACCAACTCAAGCTGAAGTATGTCCTGCAAACTCACGGCCATTTCGACCACACCTTCGGTCTGCCCTTTGTCTATCGCACATTCGGCATCAAACCCATCTTCCATATCGACGAAGAGCAGACCTATCGCGACATGCCAGCCATGGCAGCAGAGTTCGGACTGAACATAGGCGGAGGAATGCCCCCAATAGAGCGACTGCTTCACGACGGAGACGAGCTGAAGTTGGGCAAGACCGCCATCCGGCTCATCCACACACCCGGACATACCCCTGGCTCCTCCTCCTTCTACATCCCCGATGCCCAGCTCGTTTTATGTGGAGACACACTTTTTGCAGGAAGCATGGGACGTTCCGACCTGCCCGGAGGCAGTCTGGAGGCCGAGCTGGACAGCATCAGGAACAAACTCTTCCGTCTGCCCGACGAAGTTACAGTCCTCTGCGGACATGGTCCCAACACGACCATCGGCTACGAGAAACAGTACAACCCCTGCGCTCTCTGAACCACAAAAGAAAACCTTCCTAAGATCACTCTCGGGAAGGCTTCCGTCCGGACTTACGAAAATGAATGAAAATTTACTCATTTCCTGTTCCCTAAAATTACAGGGGGAACTATATCATAAAAAAAACATAGGTTTAACGTTTGCAAAAATAGGAAATTTTGTTCAGGGAGCAAAACATTTCATCAAATTTCTTCAACATTTCCTACATATTGCCAAACATTTCCTACCTAATGTTATATATTTTGGACATAAACAATCCGAAATTTTGCAAACTCGCGCAAATTTATAGGCAAAACTTATAAAAACTTTGCCACTCTCGCGAGCCACAAGGTTTTCCATCGAAACGTCTTGAAGATTTGCGGATGCAAAGTAATTTGTGTTTCATTATCTTACAAATTATTGTCCCTTCCCTCGCTGTTCATAAAAAAGTGCGTATTTTTTGTCGAAATACTTGGAAGCTTGAACAATATTTCGTAATTTTGCAACTGTTTGATAGTTTTGTTACATTAAACTAATGTTTTGTACCTTTACCTCGTTGTTCGTGAGAATAGCGAGGTTTTCCATTAAAATGCCAGAGCATCCGAGATTTTAATCTGGGATTATTCCTTCTCTTCTGCTTTCTCTCCGAGCATATTCAGCGAGATGTGAAGGTTTACGGCAGCACAGCCCAGAGCAGCCAACGCAATCCAAAGAACGAAAAGGTCCTTCACGACCTCCTTCTTCTTAATCTGAGTTTCCTTTTTCATAGAATTCTTATTTTGTTATTCTCGAATTTTCTTATTTCGCTTGTTGACTTTATATTTCTTTTATCCCTAAACTCTTGAGGTACTTATATGTAGCATCGTAAAACTCGGGTTGGCGAGTATGGTCTTCAGGATACCCTTCCACGCTTTCACGCAGAAAAGAACGAATGTCCGAATAGTAGAATGAACGAGGCATCTTTTTACATGTTTTCGGGTGTAAATTTACGAATAATCTCCTTTTCTCGCAAGAGAAACAACTACAAATCGATACCCAACAACGCCAGTTACGATGCCAAACGTGGCACTATACGATGGCAAACGTCAAACGTTACGATGGCAAACGTCAAACGTGATGTTTGAATACTTGACTGGAGAGAAGAGCCGAAGGTCTATTTTACCACCTTCTTCCTTCCTTGGATGTAGATGCCATGGCGCATGGTCTGGACGCGGCGACCACTCAGGTCGTAGAGAAAAGTCTCTTCGCTTTTGAGGTCAGCAGCGACTCGGTCGATTCCAGTCGGCTCGGTAAATTCGCGGATATAGACGGGGGCTCCTGCAAGTCCGAGACGAAGGTCCACAACGGCCGTCCAGAGGCTGCCAGGCGCGAGATGCCGGTTGTTCTGCCGCTTATAGATGTGTCCGTCAGGATGTCCGGAATAGCCCCTGCCAAGGGCAAAAAGGCTGGAGCCAAGCGTCTGGTCGTAAACGAGATGATGCTCGGCCGTGGTCTTGCCAGAGAAGGGGGTGGAGAGGTCGCTGGAGAGATAGAATCCGAAGTCCACAGCCTCATCATTCAGTTGCTGCCCGACGGCCAGGGTGTACTGGAAAAGCCCGCTCTCGGTCTCTGCCATAGCGATAGCGTTCTGCGGGAGGGTGGCTGTGCCGGGATAGTAGAAGGGACTGCCCACACTATTTGCCGGTCCGCAGATATAGACATTGTTGCCCTCGCCCGGCTGGGGGACTGCGGTAAGTGTCCTACTGACTTTGTCGACCTCCACCTCGTATGTCCCTCCCAAGGGAAGGAAAGTGAGCGAAGAGTCGATATCGTCCCACCAAAAGAAATCCGGAGCGATATGCCATTGCTCCGGATTGTCTATGAAGTTCTGCGAAAGGCTCTCCAATTGTTGCGTAGCGATGGTCCCCCGATAGACTCCCGACTGCTCGGTGGGGGGAATGACGTTGGCTCCGAGCCTGACGTCTTTCTCTTCCAGTCCGCCAAGCACGACGGTCACAATGCTCTTGCTGGGGACTGAGAAGCGCGCATAGGCTGCGGCAGAGGCTCCCATGGACATTTGCACGCTGGAAGTGCCTTGGTTGAAGATGATGGCTCCATAGCTGCCATCGGGGTTCTGGAAGGCTACAAAACTGACATCGGCAGGGGCATTCGTGACGGAAAAACCGATGCGACGGGCTCCCGGCTGAGCGGCAAGGCTGGCATGAGCCATTACGTAGTAGTGGGAGTTGTAGGTGAGCGTGTGGTAGTCGTTCTGGTCGATATCCACGGCTCCGTAGCAGGTCTGGCATCCTCCGTCCAGATTAGGTCCGCGATTGAGGTCGAGCATGAAATTCCAGACCATCACGGCCTTGCTCTTACGGGTGACCGTGTTATAGACGAGGTTCTTCATGTCAGCGAGCAGCCGGGAGGAGAGGTTGCGTCCGTCGTTCCAAGTCCCGATGCTGGTTTCCGTGAAGATGACCTCTTTGTCCGGAGCCTTCTGGTTGATGTCGTCCAGTTCCGTCACACTCCCTCCGTAGTCGTGCCAGGCACTTCCCACCACCAGTTCGCGTCCGTCCATATCGGGGTCGAGTGCGTTATAGAACTGGATGGGATAGTCCTGCTGGCTGGAGATATTGTCGTAGTTGTAGTTGTGGTCGAAGCAATAAATCTTGGTCGTGATACCTGCATGCGCAAAGGCAGGAGCAAGCTTGTTGACGAAGGCCGCTTCCTCGTCCCAAGGCATATAGAGGCTTGCACAATTGCCACGATTGAGGGGCTCGTTCTGGGGCGTGACGGCATAGATGGGGATACCCTCAGCCGCAAAAGCCTGAACGAAACGGACAAAATAGTCGGCATAGGTCTGATAGTGGGCCGGATTGAGCGAACCGCTCGTCCAGGAATCATACCCTACCCTCTCGGAAAGGCTCTTTACCTTCATCCACTTCGGGCAAGTCCAAGGGGCTGCCATTATCTTCAGGTCGGGATTGATGGCAAGTATCTCCTTCAAGACGGGAATGACGAACTGCGTCTCGTCCGAATGAAGGCGGAAATTCTCCAGTCCGGGCGAATCGCAAAGCGAATACTCCGTGCTCGAGAAGTCGGAACAACCGATACTGATGCGGACATAACTGACTCCGTAACCATCTGTGCGCGAGAAGGTTCGCGTCAGGAAAGCACGACGGTCAGCCTCGGCCATCTTCAGCAAATTGTAGGCCGCACTATAAGTGATGGCGTATCCGAAGCCATCCATCTCCTGATAGGTGGTGGCAGGCTGCAGGGTGATGTGTCTGGACAACTTCGAGCGGGAACTCCGAATTCCGCTATATTCCAACTTCTTCGTACCATTGGCCGTGGTCGTGTAGATGCGCACCTGGTCGGCATACGCGGAAACACAGATGAGGGACGAAAGAATGGGGATGAGAAGGATGCGATGTGACATGATGTTATGGTTTCTTAGGTGATGCTCCGGTCATGCCGTCGAGCTTGATGATGGCTGTGGGATTGGGTTTGTAGGTAGCATTCTCGGCTTCGGTCTCGTAGATGCATTGGTGGAGGGCCTGAGGCGAAATGTGGACAGCATCACGACTCAACTCGGGCACATTATAGCTCTTCAACAGGAGGACGTTCCACTCGGGATCTTCCTGCGGAATGACGAAAGGCTTGTGTGCACGTCCCTGCTCGTCGAAATAGGCTACGAAGAGACGCGTGTAGTTGTGGTCCATCCTGCGACTGCTAAAGACAAACCAACGGCCGTTCGAACTCCAGCTGTGGAAACTGTCCACATCGTCGGAATTGGCCTCCGTGAGGGGATAGTTCTCTTCCGTCTGTAGGTCTTTCACCCAAAGGTCGCTCGAGATGTGCCAGATGTGGAACTGCCCGTAGTCGCCCTTCGTATAGAGCACATAACGGCCATCGGGAGAGACGCGAGGCACGGAAATGCTCTTGTTCTCGGTTGTGGCCTCGACCTCCATTTTGGGCTGTCCGAAAGCGCGCGTCTTGGGGTCGAAGGGAATGGACATCAGGTTGTAGCGGACACTATCATACTTCAACAGGAGTTGCTGGGTGATGGTACTGTCGGGCAACTCGGGGATGAGCAAAGGCTTGACGTAGGTGGAACAATAGTAGAGCGTCCGTCCGTCGGGAGACCAACAGGGGAAAGTTTCCAGGTCGTAGGTGGTACGGATAATATGGCTCACCTCGTTCTTCGTGACATCATAAAGCAGGAGGTCGCTCCTCTCGTCCATCACCTCGATTTTCTCGGGCGAATAGAGGTGGAAGACCTGTCCTGTCTTGTTCGTGGAGAAGGCCACAAGATTTTCCGTTGGATGCCAGGAAGGATAGACTCCACTCGCTATAATGGTACTGTCCTTGAACTGGACTTTGCGCGCCTTGCCATCCTGAACGATAACGGTTCCGCTATGGTTGGAACGCACATGGAAGAGCATGCTCTCAGTGCTCCCCATCCGGAAGTTATGACAGTTGATACAATGGTTTTCGCCCTCGTTATACTGTCGGTTATTCTCGTAGATGGGCACCTCGTCGAAAGTCGTGAGGTTTCGCTGATAGATGCCAAGCTGGCGATAGAGTTCGTAACCGGGCTCGATGAGACGATAACTGACGAAAGTATCAATAGGCTCCTGGGCAACACTAAACTTGTAGGGCTTGAAGTGAACCCATCCTTCGTCTCGCTCGGCATAGACATCAACAGAGACATCTCCACCCTTGCTTGCCTGCAAAAGCGCTCTCCATTCGGCAGAATCCATCTTGACAACTCCATTCTTCGAAGCCGCAGCCAGCAACTCATGGCCCTTTCCCTGAAGATGCGCAACAAAAGCCGTAGCAGCCGAATCGCGAACGATAAAATTGAGCGGGGCTATATTGGGCGGGACCACCACTCCCTGGTAATCGGGATAAATCTGAACTTCGGAATTCGTTTCTGCAAACTGGCTTGGCAACTCAGCCTTGGGCTTGCATCCAACCAGAACGAACAGAACTGAAACAACTGTATATAATACTTTATGTCGCATCATTACTTTGATTAATTTATGACCTTAATTAACGCCCGAACTGCTCGATGACAGACTGGTATAGCCCTTCTTCGTGGCCTTCAGATTACCGAAGAAATAATAGTAGGGATAGTAGCCCTTGTATTTCGGGAAAAGCTCGTAGGCATAACCCGCACGATCCTTCATGTAGGGCTGCATATTGCGCAGGAAAGTCTGCAACTGAGGCTGGCGGAAATTCAAGCCTGAGAAGTGCTGGGAAAGCCCTGGCTGCTTGTTCTCGGCCAACAGGATGCCATCCATGATGATGCTGGAAGGAGTCGTTCCCACGATAGGTTCCAGACGCTCTATAAACTGAGGCATCAGTTTCGTGTAGAGACAAACACAAAGGCTATTGGTAAGAGCCTGACTGCTCCTCCCCTCGACGAGTAAGAGGTTGTAACCCATGAAGAGAGGTTGCTGGTATTGGTTCTCGAAGCTGTCGTGGATGGGTTCCGTCAGGCGGATCAAGGCCATCTCCTTATCGGCATTAACCAAATCGAGACGACGCACCATAGGTTCGTACTTCTTCACAAACGCACTCTCGAAAGGAACCCTTCGCAATATGGCCAGATACTTCTCAGCCAACTCCCACTCCTCGCGCATCAAAGCACACTTTATCTGGAGCTTCAACAAGCGAATAGTGGGGCCCGTCATGACCATCTGCTCCATGCAAGCATGTTGTGAAGACTCGAGGAAACCGGCATAATAATTGCCTTCGGGAACATAAAGGACACTTGCATTATTGTGCATCCCGTCCATGCCATGAACATGAAGCGAGTCATAATCCAAACGGATATCATACATGCGCTCTGCAATCTGTCCAGTCTGAACCAAAGCAATCGCATAGGAGCATGCCATCGGACGATTGCTCATAGTCGAATTCGCACGAGCAAGCTTCTGAATGCCTACCCAATCCTGACGATACTCCATATCGAGCAAACGACAAATGACGCGAACATAAGGACGCTTCCACATGTCGAATCCCACTATGGCTGCCATCACGACAAGAACCACACCAAGCTGCAGGAAATGCTGTCGAACTGTCTCGCCTTCAGGATTTCGGAAGAAGGCAGGCGCGGGCTTACGGCTGAAACTACGAATGATGAGTGCACAAATGAGAAGCACTATCAAGGCCAGCAGAGGTATGCCGAAAATGAAGCCTGTACGCGCTTCGAAAAAGATGTCGAGCCCATGCCAAGTCACGACTGCCATGTAAAGCAAGGACGGAACATACTGGATGGCACGCCAGGAACCGCGAAGACGCAAGCAATAATCTGTCAGCCAACTGCCTGCAGTCAACATCAAAGCCAAGAGCAATCCGCCAAGCCAAGGGAACTTGTAGAGTAACAACATGGCTCGTCCGATATATCGAAGAATGCCATAAGGTTGGTTCAACACGAAGTTCATGATACGAGGGTCGGCCACCCAAAGACTGTACTCGCGACTGATGTAGAAGACACTTCCGTAGTACCAGCCCGCCCATAGCCAGGTCAGGAGGAAGAAGACGATAAGCACGGGCAACTTCGCTACCGAAAGCTGGAAACTGAATATAGATTCCTTCTTCTTGAACGAAGCAGACGCTTGCTTTGGTGCCGCCTTACGCGGTTGTTTAGATGATTTCTGTTGCATTACTATTTAATTGCAATCTTTTTGCCATTTATGATGTAGAGTCCCTTCGAAGGCTTGCTTACCTTCTGACCAGAAAGGTTGTAGATGGACTGTTGACCTTTGTTTACAGTCTGTTGTCCGTCGGTAATTTCATTTATGCCATTCGGGTCGTCCCAAACATAGGTGAAGGGCGAGATGTTCTCGGCATAGACAAACGAAGTGCCGTCGAAGACATAGCCGCTCTCTGTTTCCACGAATATGCCGGGATGGACTTGTCTACCGGACTCTGTGATGCTGACATTTCCTTCGAAGAGAACAGGCTCGCCTGCAAGATAGGTCTCGGGAGTCGAGTCGAGAATGCCGTCTTCACCTACAAGTCCGAGTCCTGCCCATGTGCTGAAAGGAAGTTGAAGAGCCTGATATCCCTCACTTGTCTTCGTGAAGGTAAGTTTCTCGGCCGTGAATTCTGTTGGGATATAGAAAGGCTTGTTTCCGTCGATTACGAGCGTTTGAGCTGTGCTATCGGGACCTACAACATTTACGTTTGCCAGCAACTCCGGCGTCGGCTGCTTCTTCTCGGCCTGTCCGGCCTTGACGTAAGCGATAGAGTTGGCGGGAAGCGGGTTCATCTCGCTCACGCCTGCTGTACCCGTACCATAATAATAGAGGGTGTGAGGTATCGTGTCGCCTTCGTAGTAAGCAGTCATCTCTCCGCGATAAGTGGCTGGACCATAAGGGACAAGCACTTCATAGCCATTTCCTTCGCAAGCAACAATGGTGAAGCCTGCCTTCATCTTCTCGACAACGTTGGAGGGAGGCGTCATCCTCTTCTTGTTCGAGAGATAGATGAGATTGCCTTCATTGTCATAAACCTTGAAGCCGATTGCGCCAGAGCCATTTATGACGTAGGTAGATGTACCAGAACTGGTAGTCGTGGTATAGTAGTAGCCATTGGTTTGATACTCATCCACGAAGTCACTCCATTGTCCTACATCAGCATAACCGGTGGGAGCTTCGCTACTGTCGTAAGCAACTCGATTCGCGCCTTTAGGTTTGCCCTCGAAAGGTCCATTAGAGATGGAGGGCGAAGGTTTAATGCGGTCGTCTATGAAGCAAATGCTTGGAGCCTTTGGGTAGCGAGCCATGTAAGCTTTTGCGGCATCAATATCCGCCTGAGTAGTCGTTACCCAATAGTCGCTATAATCGCCCACATAGTATTTCTCATAAGGAACGAACATGCCATTCACTTCGAAGAGTTCACTCAAGTCGAGTTGGGCAGCATCACACATCTTCTTGGCCATGTGCAGGTAGTCCGTCTTTCCGTAAGTGACACGACCTCCCACGACCTCTCCATCTCCATTCGTAAGACTTGAATCGTACGTTCCTGTCCGCTTCTGAATGGGGTCTTGACGAAGCATCTTGAAGAGCGTTGGATAGAAGTCGGGCTTATGTCCTTGAGCATGGAAATAGAGGTAGAGCTGGAAGTAGAAACGCGTCTGTTCCCAGATGGTCATGCCGAACCAACCCTTGTTCTTAGCGTAATCTTCGAGTGTGTCGGTCACCTTCGATCCACGTGTCGTTGAGACTCCATGCAGGAATACATTAACGTTGGAGAAGAGGTTGTTGCTCACCTCGGTTGCTCCCACGATATTTAGGCAAGCCTGATGGTTGTGACCTATCTCGTGAGAAGGTCCCCAGATGGCTCCACCACTCGAAGTGAGCTGGTTGTAGTTCATTACGGTAGAAAGCGTACTGTTCTCGTAGTAAGTTCCATAGGTGGTAGCATACATGTATCCGTGAGTGACAGAGAATGCGTTCCAGACATTACGGAAACGACCTGCCAAGTCTTCCTTGAAGCCCATCAAGTCTTCCTCGCACTCGATAAAGTTGTTCCAGATGCGCATCAAGCCCTCTGCTTCGCCCGTCCTGCCGATGGCATTCTTCACGAGGGTTCCAATCATGGCAAAGACTACACGGTCGCACTTGAGGTTGACAACATTGCTCTTGTTGAGCAGTTTATCATAGAGAAGCGTCCAGTCCTGATTGGTCATTCCCCTTGTGTAGTCGAAATAGCCTTGCAGTTCTCCACCTTCGATGTGAATCTTTGCAGCAGGATAGTTGGCCAGATACTTGTTTGTGTTGTTGAGTTGATAGAAGATATAGACCGTACTTGGGGCACTGATCAATACCGTATTGAGGCCTGCATGAAGAGTAGTAGTTGAGCCAGTCTGATGGTCGCCAGGACTGTCGCTATCCATCACGATTTCTGCCTGCAAAGTGCAATCCGAACTGGGTTCCTCGTTCACATAAATATAGATAATGTCGCCTGCCTTACCCACGATTCCAGTTGGGCCAGAAAGTTTTCCGAAAGCATAACTCATGCCTGCGTTTTCGTTCCAGGACATCTGCTGGAAATGGCTATAAACATTATAGTCATCACGAACGCGGAAGAACTTCTCGAACCCTTCTCTTGTATAACCAGAAGATGATGTGAAGCTTTCCCAAGTGTTGTTCTTGACTTTGAGCACCATTGCCTTCATGTCGTCATTCAGAATGGCATAGTCAGCATTTGCAGCCAAAGCCTCATCGCTCAAAGCCTGTATCTCGTCCTTCAGAACTGTGCAAGCCTTGTCTTGGAAAAGATTCCCGAGAGCAGTTTTGTAGGTATTTATGTTTTGTTGCAACTCTGTATAGGCATTCAGTTTAGCTCGTCCTGCTTCGATGAATTCATCGTCCAACTCCACCTCCTCGAAGCCCCAGACGCTATTGTTATTGTTACTATACCAACCTACGACCACATTGCTCGCATCACAATGAAGACCGACATTTCCGCTATCGAGGATGTAGTAGGACAAATTCGTCGCATCATCGGTTCGTTGGATAGAGAAAGCATTCGTCCTGGAAGCATTCGTTCGGTATTGTGTGCTGAGACTGCCATTCTGCTGGACGATATACCGTTGTGTGCAAAGGTTCTGAATGTTCCATCGGCCGTTTGAAGCCTGAACGAGAGTCCAGTATTGCGAAAGCTTTTCTGCATCTTTGCTTTCACAGGTAAGGGCATTTGCTCCAATATTCTCGTTGATGTAGTTCGAATAGCCCATATTCCTGATACGGTAGTACTTCCCCACTTCAGGTTCAGAAAGACCGCTTTTTGCTCGCAGGTTATCCTCCACTTCCTGCAGGGAAAAGTTTTCGGCAATGGCTATGCTCCAGTCGGAACCTTGGTCATTCTGGCAAGTCCACTTGTAGAGAGTTGTGCCATCGCCATTGAGGTTGAGGCAGACATTGCCCGAAAAGTCCTCTTTTTCCGAGAGGTTGATGTAGGCATCGTTCGTACCATTGTTGGGGCTGAATTGGATGAAGATTGTGTTCGAAGAGGTCGAAGGCGAGCGGAAGTTGTTGTCGTCGTTCAGGAAGCGTCCAGTATTGGCATTGCGGAGGGTATAGCCGCTGCCCGATTTCGTGAGGAGCCAAACCTGGGCGAGGGAGTTGTCGTTCTTGCCCACGCCTAAAGTGCTCGAACCATTATCCGAAAGGCGCGAATTACTGCTTCTGCGATTTGTAAGGCGGACTAAGTTCTTGTTGCTCAGAACATAGTTGACGTAAGCTCTGCCCGTAAGGTTGTCGAGGCTGGTAAGGGTGACCGTTCGGAAAGCCCAGTCTCGGTCTCCACCCTCGGAACCTTTGGCAGACGCGCCCATCAGTTTGCCATTGTTGTTCTGCATATAATACCTACCATTACTGCGCAAGGACCAATGCCCAGCCGTTGTCAACTGGGTAATGACATAACCGAGCTTAGTGGCCAATTCAGTAGTCGTACCCTTGTTAGTAGTTGCAGTAAGGTCGGCATAATAGTTGCCCAGACCGGTCTTGATGTAATATCTGTCGGTCGATTCCATTTCTTCCAACTGAACGAGATAACCGGCATTCGCTTGAGCATCGACTCCGTTAGGAGAAATCGTGGAGACACCAAGCTTGTTGCCCTCGGTTTCCACCACATAGGATATTGTTGCGGCATTATAGAGCACATACCATTTGCCCGTCTCGAGCGTAGTGGCTGCACTTCCCACACTAATAATCTTTCCTGCAAATTCACTCGCTTGTGCCCATGCCGAAGTGGCTCCTAACAATGCGAGGAGAAAGGCAAGAATCAGTTTGATTGAGTTCTTCATAATGTTAGATTTAGCTTTTTTATATGAATATTTGGGTACAAAGATAACACTTTTATTTTATTTTTCTCAATACCTTCAAGAAATTCTTGTCAGAATCGTTAAATCTCAACTCTTTTTCACATTTTGGGTTGTTTTTAAAGGAAATGTGCTATCTTTGCACTCACAACCAAGCATAGCAAGGATAAAAGTATGGTCTTCAATTCGTTCAATTTTATCATCATCTACCCTTTCATCTTTCTGCTTTACTATGCCATACCAGCGAAACACACGAAAGGCCGGAACCTATACCTGCTTATTGCGAGCTACTTCCTCTATGCGCAATGGAAGCCCGTCTATGCCTTGATTCTTTTGGCCGTGACTGCCATTACTTTCTTCTCTGCGAAGATAATAACTAAGGCAAGCCACCCCAAGCAAATCCTGACGGCAGGAGTCTTGTTGACACTACTTCCCCTAGCTTTCTTCAAATATTTCAATTTCATTAATGAAACCATAGCCGGCATCCTCCCTTCCGGAATGAACTTCCACCTGGCAGGACTGAACTGGGCCATTCCTGTCGGCATTTCATTCTTCACGTTTCAGGCATTAGGTTATTTGTGGGATGTCTATTACAAACGTCAGACTGCGGAACACGATTTCCTCACCTATGCCTTGTTCATTTCCTTCTTTCCGAGCATTCTGGCTGGTCCCATCAACAAGGCTTCGCTCGTCATTCCTCAGTTGAAGCGACTTCGCCCCTATTTCGACTATGGCAAAGCCGTGGAGGGCTTGAAGATGTTGTTGTGGGGAATGTTTATGAAGGTAGTGGTTGCTGATCGCGTGGGCATTTATGTCGATACCGTCTTGCCAAGCTACGGGAACTATACTGGTTTGTCGTGCTTTCTGGCAAGCATACTCTACACCATACAGATTTACACGGATTTTGCAGGCTACTCCCTGATGGCAATCGGCACAGGAAAGACCTTGGGCTTTGAGTTGACCGAGAACTTCCGACGCCCTTATTTTGCTGTGAGCGTGACCGACTTCTGGCATAGATGGCATATCTCGCTCTCCACATGGCTGAAGGATTATGTCTATATTCCCTTGGGAGGTAGCAGATGCTCAAAGATGCGCAATTATTGGAACATCTTTGTCACCTTCCTCGTTAGCGGAATCTGGCATGGGGCAAACTGGACTTTTATCGTATGGGGTTGCATGCATGGTGTTTGCCAGATAGTCGAGAAGATGCTGGGACAACAGAAATGCAATTATGCTTGGTTCGGCAGGTCCGTAAAGATTCTTGTCACCTTCCTGCTTGTCAATTTCGCCTGGTTGTTTTTCCGCATGCCCACCTTGAGTGATGCCTGTGGAGTGATTGCCCGAATCTTCAACCCTTCTCTCCCCATGACCATATTCTGGGGGCCAATTAACAACTTGGCTTTCATGGTTTTGGGAGTCGCAGCAGTAGGGATGAAGGATTTCCGAGATGAGTTTGCACCAGACAGGTTCCCCCTCATGAACAACAGATCGAGGTTCATAAGATGGTTCGCCTATGTCCTCGTGCTTGTCCTGATCCTGACGGCTGGTGTGTTTGGAGCAGACCAATTCATTTACGCTAATTTCTGAGGGTTATGAGAAAGTTCATTTATCTGGTTTGCTTGTTCTTCCTGGTGATAGTCATCTTCGATCGCGTCTTTGGTTTCCTGATGGAGGGCATCTCCAGTCGGGTGGAAGTCGGAGTGACAGGACGCGACAATTTCATTTGCAACAAGGTTACGGACGACATGCTTGTCTTCGGTTCTTCCAGGGCGGTAGAGCACTATAACGCACAGATGATTTCCGACTCTCTGGGGATTCCGTGCTATAATTGTGGGGAAACGGGTTGCGGTATCATCCTTGCTTACGGCCGACTCCTGATGATTCTAGATAGATACACGCCCAAGACCATCATCTATGAAGTCACGCCCGAATTTGACTTTCTCGACGGTCAGGACAACCACCAGTTCCTCTTCAGCCTGAAAAGACACTACAACAGGCCTGGCATAGACAGCATATTCTGGAATGTCGACCCCAAAGAAAAGTACAAGATGCTCAGCAAAATGTACCAGCACAACTCGTCGTTCCTGCAGAATGTGGTTGCCTGTTTCACGGGGATCTCAGGCGAGACCGGCATCAAGGGATTCCGTCCGTATGATGTCGAGATGGATACCATGAAGGTGAGGAAGGGACATATCGCTTACGAAACCAGCAAAGATCGTGTTTACGACTCCCTTAAAATCCAATACCTCCACAAGTTTCTGGACAAGACAAAGGGGATGAATGTCTTCTTTGTCGTTTCGCCCATGTGGTACGAGCAAGACACCTCCGTCATGGCCCCCATCAAAGAGATATGTCAAGAAAGGGGACCTCAGCTGATAGACTTTGCTAACAGCCCCAAGTATGTCCACAATAACAAGTATTTCAAGGATGGAGAACACCTGAATGCACGAGGGGCAGACGAGTTCACAAGAGACCTGATTAAGGAACTGCGGAAACGGAACATCGGAGGGAACCCCTGTACGGGCCAAGCCCCTGCTACCTCAGTATCAGCCAGGTAAGGTAGCTCAGGTAGCAGAGAACGAGCAACAGACCTTCCAAACGGCTGAATTTGCGGGCAGTCCAGCCAACAAGCCAGGTGAGCACGACACTTCCAACGAACATACCCCAGTCTATCGGTGTAATCTCCGTGACAGCCATCGGAACCACACTGGTACAGAAGCCTATCACGAAGGCGATATTGAAGATATTGCTGCCTATCACATTGCCCAAAGCCAATCCGTAGCTGCCTTTGCGAGCCGCCATAACACTTGTGGCCAGTTCAGGGAGGCTTGTTCCACCTGCCAGAATAGTCATGCCGATGACGCTCTCGCTGAAGCCTATCTCGCGAGCAAGCGAAGCCGCATTATCCACCAGAACACGTCCACCAACCACCAGAGCCAGAATGCCCACCACAATAAGCGTGAGCATCCTCAGTACAGACATCTCAGCCCTCGCGTTCTCCCCCTTGGTTGATTCAGAAGGAACCTCGGCTTTCCTGTCTCTTACCGCAATCCGATAAGTCACATAAAGATAGCCGCAGAAAGCAATAGCCAGCGTGAGACCTTCCAGCCTGGTTATCATCCCCCCACTCATGGCAAAGACGAGGAGCAGGACAGAGGCAACGAGACAGATGGGAATGTCGCGATACAGGAGAGAGCCGTCCACCTTGATGTTCCGCATGATGGCCGAGGCTCCGATGATGACGAGGATATTGAAGATATTGCTGCCCATCACGTTGCCCACACTCATGTCTCCGCTACCACGAAGCACACTCATGAAACTGACGATAAACTCAGGCAGACTCGTACCAAGTGAGACAACGGTCAAACCGATGACGAGTTCGCTCACGTTTAGCCTTCTTGCCAGTCCGCAAGCCCCATCAGTAAAGCGGTCAGCTCCCCAAAGCACAACCGCAAAACAGACAATGATAAGAACTATCTCAAGCCACATATTCTCCATAAACGCCTGCAAAGGTACGAGTTTTTCATGAAACTACCAAATGTTTTCAGCACTATTTTGCATTAACTTTACAATTATTTCTTAACTAGTTAAAATTCTCTGAATTTTAAAACACTACCTTTTACACTTGCAATCGTAACACTTTAAGTTTGGCATCGTAACGTTCGTCGTTGGGCATCGACAGGGAAGAGTAACAAAGTAACAAAATAACAAGCGAAAAAAAGAGAGAAAACTTTTTCCCTACCTATATATAATTCAACTACTATACTATTAATAATATATTATATAGCTTTTTCTTTTCTCTAGGTATAATAGTGTTTGTTTTGTTATTTTGTTATTGCCATTCATTGTGCTGAAAAACTCCCTTGTCATGCTTCTGAGAGTTTCCAGTCGAGACAAGAAATCCAGAATGC
This sequence comes from Bacteroidaceae bacterium, assembly GCA_017961145.1. GTDB lineage: Bacteria > Bacteroidota > Bacteroidia > Bacteroidales > Bacteroidaceae > Physcousia. The sequence continues at coordinate 22,531 of JAGCXU010000031.1, forward strand.
GAAAAGCAGAAAAGGCTCTTTTTCTCCACACAAAATACAACATTTTGTGACGAAATAGGAGCAATATTGTTCTATTTGTCGCTTTTTAAGTTTCGTTAATACTCTTTTTGTTTGCAGTTTTGCTATTTCTTCTTACCTTTGCACTCAGAAACGGATGGACAATCTCAGATTGCTCCACCAGACAAAACTGAAGTTGAACATTATTTATATAAGTAGAAAAATGAAGAAGCTAACTCTCGCCATGTTGCTCGCACTCATCGGAGCAACTGCAATGGCACAGAATTTCGAAGGTAGCACGATCGAAGAACGCATCGCCTACTCTACTGGCAACAATGAGGACACCATCAAGACTGCCAAGGGATACATCACCATGTTCCAGCAGACAAACGCAAACAAGGACTACCAGGATATGTACGAGAACTACAAGTGGATAAAGAAGTACGCTCCTTTCGCTCAGAATGGTATCTATACGCAAGGCCCGTACATGTTCTATAACCTTATTAAGGCTGAGCAGGACCAGGCCAAGAAGAGAAAGTACTTCGACGAGATGATGGAACTCTTCGACCTGCGCCAGAAGAATCTCGACGCCCTGAACACCTTTGCAAACACGAAGAGCACTCTGGGCGACGTGCTGAGCGTAAAGGCCGAGTACTACAACTTCGTGGCTCAGGAATCCCTCGGCCAGGAGTATGACCTGCGCAATTCCTATAAGAATTTCGCCGAGGCCATCAAGATGGTAAACGAGCAAGGCGGTCGTGAAATCACGGGCTCCTTCCTCCAGACTTTCTTCCTGGTGAGCGATGCCATCTACAAGGCAACAAAAGGTGGCACTCGCGAGCAGTACCTGCAGGACTACCTGGACAGCAAGGACGCTTGCGAGAAGATGCTCCAGCTTGCAAAAGAGGCTCAGGAGGCTGGCGACACAGTAAAGGCTCGCACCCTCGTGGCAACTTATGACGCACCTCTGGCTGCCATCGAGCAGACCTTCTCTCAGAGCGGAGCTGCCGACAGCGCCCAGATTATCGCCATCTATACCAAGAAGTTCGAAGACTACAAGGCAGACATCAACAAACTGAACTCCAGCCTGAACATCATGCAGGACAACGACTGCGACGAGAGCGACATCTACTATCAGTATGCAGAAGCCGCTTACGCTCTGCAGCCCTCCTACACCAGCGCCATCGGTCTGGCTCAGAAGGCTCAGAAGGATGGAGATTCGGCTAAGATGCTGGAGTACTACAACAAGGCTTTGGAACTCGCTTCGAGCGACGAAACACGCGGCAAGATCTGCCTGAACATCTGCAACGGCCTGACCAGAAGCAAGCAGTACACCGGTGCCCTGACCTACGCAGAAAAGGCTATTGCATACAATCCTGAACTGACTGGCAAGGCTTACCTGAAGATGGCCAACATCAACACCTTGCTCGGACAGTACGGAGAGGCTATCGCCTACTGCGGAAAGGCCAGTGCAGCCGACATCACAGTCAGCGGTTCGGCTGACCGTCTGAAGGCCAACATCCAGAAAGTCCAGGCCAACCAAGCTGAAAACGCCAAGGCCCGCAAGGCTTACGACGACTACATGGCTCGCAAGAAGGCTGAGGAAGCTTTCTGGGGCGGTGGAAAATAATCAAAACGCAACAAGTTAACACAAGCCATAACGTTAACTTTATCATAAAGCTCGCTATGCTATCAAGCATGGCGGGCTTTTTTTGTATGAAAAGACATCTGCTTTGTAAAAAAAGGTTAAATCGGAGGGAATTATTTGTCAAAATAAACAAAATTCACTAACTTTACACACGAAAATGTGAAAAATGGCCCAACAAAGCAGTTAAGGCCACGGACACATCGACAAATCACTCGGAACATTAAACGTTGAACTCTAAACTTTTAACTATACAAATATGACAAACCAACTCTTATTCCTCGGCAGTCTGGGCAGCCAGGAAATCATCATCATCGCCCTCGTCATCCTGCTCCTCTTCGGAGGCAAGAAAATTCCTGAACTCATGCGCGGCCTCGGTAAAGGCGTGTCTCAGTTCAAGAAAGGCATGAACGACATCGAACAGGAAATCAATGCCGAGCCTGAAAAGAAAGAAGAAATTCAAAACAAATAACCATAAGTTTAACCATCCTAACAAAAAACATCTTTTATGAAAGACATGTCAAGAAGATCGTTCCTCAAGGCAGGAACCGCAGCAACTGCTGCTCTGGCAATGGCTCCAGCCGATGTACTCGGTAAAGCTAAGGCAAAGAAACCCGTTCAGACCGGTAAGATTAAACTCCTCGGCGTAGGCGTAGGCGGTCGCGGACACGCTGACATCAATGGCGTCACCTACAAAGGCAAGGAAGTTTATGACGACATCGAGTTCATCGGTATGTGCGATGTTGACTTCAAGTATGCAAAGGGCGTCCTCGAAGAGTATCAGAAGCTCTTCCCCAACATGAAGGTTTACAACGACTACAAGAAGATGTATGCTGAACTGCTGGACAAGGCTGATGCCGTCATCTGCGGTACTGCCGACCACACACACGCTATCATCTGCGCAGAAGCTCTGGCAGCCGGCAAGCACGTTTACTGCGAGAAGCCTCTCACCCGTACCGTTTACGAATCTCGTCTGCTTACCAAGTTAGCTGCAAAGGCTGGTGTTGCTACCCAGATGGGTAACCAGGGTTCCAGCGGCGAAGGTGTGAACCTGACTTGCGAATGGATCTGGAATGGCGAAATCGGTGAAGTGACTCGCGTAGATGCCTTCACAGACCGTCCCATCTGGCCACAAGGTCTGGAACGTCCTGAAGAGGTACACGAGATTCCCAGCACTCTGAACTGGGATGCCTTCATCGGTCCGGCTCCCAAGCGCCCCTACAACTCCATCTATCACCCCTGGAACTTCCGCGGATGGTGGGACTTCGGCACAGGTGCTCTCGGAGATATGGCTTGCCACATTCTGCATCCCGTCTTCAAGGCTCTCGACCTCGGATATCCCATCAAGGCTGAAGGCAGCTCCACTCCTCTCATGTCAGACTGCTGCCCCAGCGCTCAGGTCGTTAAGCTGACTTATCCCGCTCGTCCAAACCGTCCGAAGGTTGCTATGCCTGAGGTAGTGGTTACTTGGAGTGATGGTGGTATCATCCCATTCCGTCCTGATGGTCTGCCCGTAGGTAAGGACCTCAACGTAAGTGGTGGTGGCGCTATCTTCTACGGAACCAAGGACATCCTCGTAGTAGGTTGCTATGGTGAAAGGCCTTACCTCGTAAGCGGTCGTGTTCCCAATGCTCCGAAGGTATGCCGTCGTGTAACTGAGAGCCACCAGCGCGACTGGATCCGTGCCATCAAGGAAATCCGTGCAGGCAAGACCGATTGGGTAAGAACTGCATCTGACTTCAGCGAAGCAGGTCCTTTCAACGAAATGGTTGCAATGGGCGTTGTTGCTACTCGTCTGCAAGGTCTGAACCAGACGCTCGAATGGGATGGCGAGAACATGAAGTTCACCAACATTCCTGAGAAGGCTACTGTTCGCGCAATGTTGAAGGACGGCTTCTCCATCCACGATGGACACCCAACATTCAACAAGACCTACACAGAACCTGTAAATGCTCGCGAATTTGCAGCAGAACTCATCAAGCCCAAGTATCAGAATGGCTATGTTCTGCCAGACATGCCTGCATAAACAACAATTAGTTCTACAACAATGAAACTAAGAAATATCCTAGCCGCGGCAGCTTTTGCTGCTGCGGTTGGCGTACAGGCTCAGCCTCAGTACGTCGTCATCGAGAATCCTCAAGTTGACCTCAGCACATTGAAGGTTGACAAGGAAGGATATTATGTCCTCTTCGACGGTTCAAGCCTCAACGGCTGGCGCGGTTACTGCAAGGACCACGTTCCCAGCAAGTGGAACATTAAGGATGGTGCTCTGCACTTCGACGGTCGTGGCAGAGGTGAAGGTGGTGATATCATCTTCGCTCACAAGTTCAAGGACTTCATCTTCGAGATTGAGTGGAAGATTGCAGAAGGCGGCAACTCCGGCATCTTCTATCTCGGCAAAGAGACTGCTACCATCAACAACGATGAACCGAGAACAGAAGAAACCAAAGCCGGCAACGTGACCATCACACAGACTATCGACAATCGCGGAAAGCTCAGCTATCAGCCCATCTACATCAGCTGTCCCGAGTGTCAGGTACTCGACAACGAGCGTCACCCCGATGCAAAGCTGGGTGCAACTCTCGGCATCCGTCAGAGCACAAGCCTCTACGACATGATTATCGCAAAGCCGCAGAATGCAAATCCTGCAGGGCAATGGAACAAGGTGAAGATTGTCGTGAAGAATGGCAAAGTCACTCACTACCAGAATGGTGTGAAGGTGCTGAGCTATACTTTGGCCGACAAGTCTTGGGTTGACCTCGTACAGACCTCCAAGTTCAGCCAGAAGAACTGGCCTCTTGCTTACGAAATCATGAAGGATTGCGGTAAGGAAGCCGGTTACTTTGGCATGCAAGACCATGGCGACGAGGTTTGGTATCGCAACATTCGCGTCAAAGTGCTTAAGTAAACTTTATACATTATATTATATTTAAGGAAATATGATGAAAAGGATTCTTATATTCATCTGCCTTGCTGCCACCTTCCTTGGTTACGGCTTGAATGCAGATGCGAAAAAGAAAGAAATTGCCTTCCAGATGTATTCTGTTCGCGAACTCATCGGAAACCCTGAAAAGTATGCACAGAATCACGAAAGCACGTTGAAAGCTCTGGCCAAGATGGGATATACCGCTATCGAGGCTGCCAACTATGGCGACGGAAAGCTTTATGGCGTTAGTCCAGAGCAGTTCAAAGCTGACATCGAAGCTGCAGGTATGGAGGTACTCTCAAGCCACGTTGGTCACAACCTGAATAACGAGGAGTTGAAGACTGGCAACTTCGACGGAGCCCTTCAATGGTGGGCACAATGTATCGACGCTCACAAGCGTGCAGGCATGAAGTACATTGTCAATCCAGGCGTCAACTACCCCAAGACTCTTGCAGAAGCTGATGTCATCTGCAAGTATCTGAACAAGGTGGGCGAGATGGTGAATGCTGCAGGCATGAAGTTCGGCTATCACAACCACTCGCACGAGTTTGGCAGAGTCGAGAACAAGGTGTGGTATGACTACATGGTCGAGCATACCGATGCCGACAAGGTATTCTTCGAGATGGATGTTTATTGGGCAGTTCGCGGACAGGTAAGTCCCGTCGAGTATTTCAAGAAGTATCCAGGCCGCTTTACCTTGCTCCACATCAAGGACCACAAAGAATTCGGAGAAAGCGGTATGGTAGGCTTTGATGCCATCTTCAACAATGCCGACGTAGCAGGCCTGAAGCATCTGGTCGTTGAGTTGGAAGGAAGCAACAGACCCAACATCTTGGATGGCATGAAGGTTTGCGCAGACTACCTGAAGGCTGCAAAGTTCGTAAAAGCATCTTACAAGTAATCTTCTTTTCAGGAGCCCCTCTTCGATAAGCGGAGGGGCTTCTACTTAAATATTGGTATGGAGATAGAAGACAAGAGCAAAACAGAAAAGACAGAAGAGGAAGAGATTCAGGAAGGGGCGATGTCCTTTTGGGACCATCTGGAAGTGCTAAGGTGGGCATTGTTTCGTAGCGCTTGTGTTTTAGCGGTCATCATGGTGGGGACTTTCATAGCGATGCCCTACATCTTCGACCGCTTCATCCTTGCCCCCACAAACAATGACTTCATCACTTATCGTTGGCTCAACGCTATAGGCAGAGGCGTGGTAAAGCTCTCGCCCGATTTCGATGTGCAGATTATCAACATCAATGTCGCGAGTCAATTCATGACGCATATCTCGACCTCCATCTCCTTGGCAGCCGTCATTGCCTTCCCCTATTTCATATGGGAGATATGGAGGTTCATCGAGCCAGCTCTTTTCGAAGACGAGATAAAGCACCTGCGACCAGCCTTCCTTGGAGGAACTTTAATGTTCTATCTTGGCTGTGCAATAGGTTACATGCTAGTCTTTCCCTTCACTTTCAGGTTTCTGGTAGAGTACAATTTGAGCCCAAGCATCACCAACCAGATCAATCTGCAAAGTTATATCGACAACTTCACGATGCTCATCCTCGTCATGGGTATAGTGTTCGAAATGCCTCTGTTGGCTTGGCTACTTGGACTGTTAGGTATTCTGAAAAAAGGATTCCTGCGAGAATACAAGAAGCATGCAGTTGTCGTACTTCTTATCTCGGCAGCCATCATTACCCCCAGTGGTGATCCCTTCACTCTCATGCTCGTTTTCATACCGCTTTATGTGCTCTATGAGCTCTCAATCCTCGTTGTAAAGGACAAAGCGCAAAAAGAAGATGAATAAACATGTTTTACGACACATATCACTAAAATATTACACACAAAGAACAAAAGTGTGCATGTTTTACCACTTTAATGCATAAAAAATTACACTTTTTCTTGCACGATATTAAATAAAGTCATAACTTTGCACCGACAAATAGGTCAAAATATATAACTGAAAAAGAGAAAAGTACACTAATATTGTTAATCAATTGTTAAACAAATGAAAAAGATTACTCTCGTTATTGCTATGTTCGCTATGGCAATGGCATCCAGTGCACAGTACACTGGTCACAAGTTTTTCGACAACTGGTCAATTGGTGCTGAAGGTGGCGTAAGCACAAACCTGCATGATTGGGACGTTCCCAATGGCGCAGTAGCAGGCATCAACTTCACCAAGGGTATCACTCCCGTTCTGAGCTTGGAATTCCAACTTCAGGCTGGCTTCAACGATGATGCCAACTGGAACTGGGCTTTTAAGAGCGCAAATGTTGTTGACAATGCTAGCATCTATGCTAACACCAAGATCAACCTCATGAACTGGTTTGGTGGCTACAAGGGTGCTCCCCGCTTCTTCGAAATTCAGGCTCGTGGCGGTGTAGGTTATACTCGTTTCTTCTGGCCCTCTTACGAAGGCATCACCACCGACAGTTCTAACGACCTGAACCGTTGCAACGTGAAGCTCGGTCTTGACTTCGATTTCAACTTGGGTGAGAAGAAGGCTTGGACTATCAGCCTCCGTCCCGCAGTTATCCTCAAGACTTCTCGCGACAACGACATCGTTCGCGGCAATCCCGGTCTCGGCATGCCCGTTGTATGCGACAATGGCGCTTGCCTCGCTTATGGCCACAACGCTATCGGTCAGGTTACCGCTGCTGTTACCTATCACTTCAAGACCAGCAACGGTCAGCACTACTTCACCGAGGTTAAGCCCGTCGAGGTTACCAAGGTCGTAGAGAAGACTGTTGAGAAGCCCGTCGAGAAGGTTGTTGAGAAGGTTGTTGAGAAGGTTGTCACCAAGAACGTTGGTAACGGTGTTACCGTTGAGTTCGCTCTCAACAAGGCTACTCTCACCAACACCGCTAAGGCTAAGCTGAACACTATCGACAAGAGCGCTACTGTTGTTCTCGATGGTTATGCTTCTCCCGAAGGTGCTAAGGGCTACAACCAGAAGCTGTCACAGCGTCGTTGCGATGCAGTCAAGGCTTATCTTGAGGATCGTGGCGTGAAGGTTGCTGGCACAAATGCACACGGTGCTGAAGGTCCTGAGTCTCAGCGTATCGTTTACGTTACAATCAAGTAATTAGAGACCAGTCTCAGAAAAGATTAACAAGGAAGCCCTGCCACGATTGTGGTGGGGCTTTCACTTTGTCTGTGGGGAAACGACTGCAGGGATGATTGTGAACGACACACGTGATGTTTGCAATCGTGGCACGTGACGTTTGGATTTTAACTATGCCACGTTTTAAGGTGTCACACGAAGCGTTAAGTGTTATGTGTTAAGTGCCGTTTTCAACATATACACACATACGCTCACTTTGCCTCGAAAGAGACAATACTATCTCTATCTATATATTATTATTATTTATTATTATATTAATATTCTATTATAATAATATATATATACCTGAAAGAAACAGCAATAGTATATATGTGTTTTTTGCCAGTTAACAGTTAACGGTTAACGCTTTGCCTTCATGGCTTTACTGTGTATCATTTCTCCAAAACGGCTTGTTCCACTTCTACCTTATACTTGCGCGAAATCGGGAGGCGAACGTCGCCTATCAGAATGTTCTCGCCTTCTCGTCCCTGACAAGCAGAGATACAGACAAGATAGGAACGATGGATGCGGAGAAAGTCGCGTCCAAGAAGATTCGCCCATGCGGAAATGGAACGTTTGTTGCGGTAGCGACGACCTTCTGTGGCATAAATCCAAGTTTCTGTATCGCGACTCTCAACATAGAGAATTTCCTTTCTTTGGAGTTTCACAGGCTGGCGGTCGCTGTTGAAAGTTATCGTATCTTCGCTTTCAGGCAAATGTTGCCTAATGAGTTGTTCAAAGAAATAATCGCCTGCGATTATCATCAAAAGCATAACTAACAGAAAGACCGGATTGAGCAATATGGGAGAAACGCCCAGTCCGGCAGCACTAAACAACTGACGATGGGATGCTTGGATGATGGCATGCGCCAAATGAACGGTAAGGAAAGCCAGCGTGAGAATGAACAACGTAAGGAAACACACATTGCGTATTCCTTGCCACCTGGAGTTAAAACGCACCTGTACCAGCAGATAACGGAACAATACAGCCACAGGTAAAAGCGAACTGGCAAGGAACAAGGCTTCGGCAAATGTGTAACCCGTGCTGGAAAGTACAATGGCAAACAGAATCAATGCCACCGTCCAATAGGAAATAATGAGTACAGTGCGTTTCATATCAACAACAAAGATAATACTTTTTTCTCGTTCAAAAGCCATTGCAGGGGCACTAAATCCTATTATAGAGGGTTTTGTCATTCAAATGAAGGGTTTTAACGACCAATAGATTTGGTTCCTTATCCATAACGCCGTACCTTTGCACCAGCAGCTGCAAAGAACAAATGTTTAACCAAATTAAAAAGTAATGATTATGACAGCGATTTCTAATTTCTTCATGGAAGGTAATCCATTGTGCATGTCAGCCCTCACACTTCTGCTGGCCCTGGTATTCCTGGCTGCATGGAAAGCACCCGCATGGCTTCGTAACATTGGCCTTATCGCACTGGCCTGTGGGTTCCTATTCGGTGCATTCGGCCTCTATCAGATGTATGGTGTCCTGCAAGAGTCGTTTAGAACGTTTAATGAGACGGGCGATGTGTCCCCATCCAATCTGGTACCGCCTCCAGTTATATATGGCGGATACAAGTGTGTCCTCATTCCGATTATCTATGGCATCATCATCTTCATTATCTCCCAGATAGCCCAGCTCTGCCAAAAGCCGAGGATATAAACAGACAAGCGGATAACCTTACAACTCGGCTATCCGCTTCTCCTTTACTAATATGTCTGGCCTGTATTGCCCTGACGGAATCAGAACTCCTGAAGTGATTTCTCCTTGATGACTTGCTTTGTCCTTTCCGTATCGGACGTACGGAACACAAGGATGCCCTTGCCCGAAAGCAGGAAGGAGTACATGTAGGCGACGCTGATGTCTGCCTCGGCAAAGAGTGCCAGCACACGAGCTGCCTCGCCCGGTTTGTCTTCGAGTTGGATGGCAAAGACATCGGTGAGTGTAGCTGTGATGCCCTGCTCTTTCAATACGATGAAGGCACGTTCGGGGTCGTCGCAGATGATGCGGTAGATGCCGAAATCCTGCGTGTCGGAGATGGTGGAGGCTATTATCTGGATACTTGCTCCCTTGAGCACGTTCAGCACGGTAAGCAGCGTGCCACGCTTGTTCTCGATAAAGATTGAAAGTTGTTTCATGGGTGTCTTTATTTATTGATACACTTTGCGTTTGTCGACCACGCGGACTGCCTTACCCTCGCTGACAGGAAGCGTTCCCTTGGGCACCAGCTTCACGATGGGCGTAAGCAGGATCTCGTCTTTCAAGGCACGCGTGACATTCTTTGTCAGCGACTGCAGACGCGCATAGTCGTCAGTAAACATCTCTGCCAACTCGACCTCGACCGTCATGTTATCATTGTCGTTGTCTGTGGTGAGCGTGATGAGGTAGTTGCTTGCAAGCTCTGGGAACGTCATGAGAATCTTCTCAATCTGTATGGGGAAGATATTCACTCCGCGCAGCACCATCATGTCGTCGCTTCGGCCTTTCATGCGATCGAGGCGCACATGATTGCGTCCACAAGGACAGGTGCGGCCAAGGACACGAGTGAGGTCGCGCGTGCGATACCTTATTAAAGGCATAGCCTCGCGCTTCAATGTAGTCAGCACAAGTTCGCCAATCTCACCATCGGGAACGGGCTCAAGTGTCTCTGGATCAACAATCTCAACAATGTAGTAGTCTTCCCAGAAGTGCAGACCATTCTGCTCTTCGCACTCGAAGCCGACACCAGGGCCGCACATCTCGGACATACCAAAACTATTGTAAGCCTTCACGCCGAACATCTGCTCGATTCTCTGGCGCTGCTCCTCCGAATGAGGCTCTGCACCAATGGCGAAGGTCTTGAGTTTTGTATCCTTTCGAGGATCAACGCCCTGCTCCTGCATCACCTCGTAGAGGCGGGTCAGATAAGATGGAACTGCATGGATGGCAGTCGTGCCAAAGTCCTTGATGAACTTAATCTGACGAAGCGAATTGCCTGCAGCTGCGGGTACAGTCAGCATGCCAAGCTTCTCTGCACCATATTGGAAACCAAGTCCACCAGTGAACATACCGTAGCCAGACGAGTTCTGGAAAACATCGTCGGGACGCAATCCAACCATCCAGAGGTTACGCGCCACCTGGTTTGCCCACTCGTCGAGGTCGTTCTTCGTGTGCAGGATGACAGTCGGATTGCCTGTCGTGCCGCTGCTGGAGTGTAGACGAACACAGTCTGTCAAGGGCACTGCGGCCAGTCCGAAAGGATAGGACTCGCGTAGGTCCTGCTTAGTAGTGAAGGGCAGTTTACGTACGTCTTCAGGTGACTTGATGTCCTCTGCTTTGATGCCCATCTCTTTGAAC
>JAGCXU010000032.1 GCA_017961145.1 Bacteroidaceae bacterium
ACCTTGACTGTGTCTTCAGGAAGCAGCTCTTCGACCAATTCAGGCCATTCGATGAAACAGGGATAGCCGCTGTAAAAGTACTCTTCGCAGCCCATGTCGTAGGCTTCGCGCAGGTTCTTGATGCGATAAAAATCGAAGTGATAGACTGGTTGGCCTTTCGCATCGGCATACTCGTTGACGATGGCGAAAGTGGGCGATGTGACAACATCCTTCACACCCAATGCTTCGCAGATTGATTTGATGAATGTCGTCTTGCCTGCACCCATCTTCCCATAGAAGGCAAAAACGCAATTTTCGCCCATTTCATCGACAAATTTGCGTGCTGCTGACGCGATATCTCCAATGTTTTCAATCTTTATCTCCATACCTTTTTCCTATCTTTTCCTCCCTTTCAGCGTAATGAGCGGAACAAGCATCTCTTCCATACTGATGCCACCATGCTGGAACGTATCCTTGTAGTATTGGACGTAATAGCTGTAGTTGTTGGGATAAGCAAAGAAGTCGTCCTGCGTGGCGAAGATGTAGGTCGTGCTGAGGTTGGGGCTGGGCAAGCCTGCACGAACCGGTTCCTTTATTTCAAAGACCTCCTTCTGGTTGTATGAAAGGTTCTTGCCAAGCTTGTAACGGAGGTTGGTATTCGTGTTGCGATCGCCAATTACCTTGATGGGATTGTAGCAACGAATGCTGCCGTGATCGGTCGTCAACACTACCGTACAGTCGTGAGCAGCCAAGCTACGGAAGAGATCACTCACGGCAGAATGGCGCAACCAGCTCTGTGTAATGCTGCGATAAGCCGCTTCGTTGCTGGCAAGTTCCCTAACCATAAGGCTTTCCGTACGGGCATGGCTAAGCATATCGATAAAGTTGATGACGACTACGTTCAAGTCATTCTTCTGCAATTGAGGTATCTGCGAGACAAACTTCTCTGCTGCATTGGAGTGGTTTATCTTGTGATAAGAGAACGTGTTCTTGCGACGATAACGTCCGAGCTGCGTCCTTACCAAAGGTTCTTCGTTGAGGTTCTTGCCTTCTTCGCTGTCCTCGTCAACCCAAAGTTCTGGGAACATCTTGGCGATATTGTTAGGCATGAGTCCGCTGAAGATAGCATTACGGGCATATTGCGTAGCAGTAGGAAGGATGCTGCAATAGAGGTTTTCCTCGACCGTGAAGGTGTCTGCAATCTCGTTAAGCAGGACACGCCATTGGTCGTAGCGGAAGTTATCGATAACGATAAGGAAGACTTTCTCGCCCTTGTCCAGCAGAGGAAAGATGGTATGCTTGAAGATATCGGGACTCATCACAGGCCTCTCTTCGGGCTTTTCCATCCAACGCATATAGTTCTTGCGTATGAACTTGGCGAATTCGGCATTGGCTTCGCGTCGCTGCATGCTGAGCATTTCCTGCATGCCGCTCTCCGTTTCGCTCAACTGAAGCTCCCAATAGGTCAGTTTCTTATAGACTTCTTTCCATTCTTCGATGCTCGAGGCATCGTTTATCTGCATTCCCAATCGTGCGAAGTCCTGCTGATAATTGCTTTGGGTATGTTCCGTGACAATCTCTTTCTGCTGGATATTCTTCTTGAGCGTCAGCAATATCTGTGTCGGATTGACAGGCTTGATGAGGTAGTCGGCAATCTTCGCTCCGATGGCTTGTTCCATGATATGCTCCTCTTCACTCTTTGTGACCATTACCACGGGCGTTGCCGGCAACAGTTCTTTGACGCGAGTCAAAGTCTCGAGACCGCTCAAACCAGGCATATTCTCGTCGAGCAGGATAAGGTCGAATGCCTCTTCTGCACAACGATCGAGGGCATCATAACCATTCGTCACCGTCTCGACCTGGTAACCTTTCTTCTCGAGGAAAAGGATGTGGGCTTTCAGGAGCTCAATCTCATCGTCCACCCAAAGCAGTTTATATGTTGTCATCTGGGAAATATAGCGTTAGTCGTTGTCAAAAACCAAATGGGAAATCATCGTCAACCTCTGCCTCCTCAGCAGAATTCTCCTCGTCTTGTTCTTTCTTGTCAAGTTCGTCAGGATCGAGGATTTCCAAGTCTGCCGGAGTATCTATCTTAAGGTCTTCTGGAACATCAAGCGGTGCAAAGTGCTGATCGTAGAACTCCTTGTAATCATCAAAGCTGAATTCCTTGCCAATCATCTTGAGGTTGTCATCGGAGATAAGCAATGTCCTGATGCCTTCCAGCCTTGTTCGCATATGCTCGTCGGCATAGAGTTTCTGTGCGTAAGCGTGCACTTCGTCGTAGGAAAGGAAGCCTTTGATTATCATGAGGGTCAGTCCTGCATCTGCTTGAATCTCGATGTCGAAGTTGCGCGCCATGAAGTTCGTGAAATTATAGTGCGCCATCTCGTAGATAAGCATGTTCTCGTCGAGGCCTCCTGTGGGGTAAGCAAGAACAAAATTGAAGTCGCAATAGCGATTGTCCTTGAGCTCTGGAGCCGCTGCCGTACTGTCGCTACTCTCGGAACGAGTGCGTCTGCTCCAAATGCTGCTTGCATCATAGCGGTCATCCATCAGCATGCGTCCTTCGTCAAGCCCCTTTACGATGGCCGACGCTATCTCTGAAACCTGATCACTTGGGAACTTCTGCACGACATCACGAAGCGTCACCATGAAGGTATCGCGCTGTCCGTCGTAGAGAGAACTCATGGCGCGAATGAACATCATGCGTGCTCTGTGCTTGCCCTCGGGGAAGTTGTCCGTACTGAACTGGTAGTTCTCCTCTACCTTATTATATTGTTCGGATTGATAAGCGGCGTAGGCTTCGGCATAAATACTGTCTTCAACATGCTTGCCTTTACGCGCAATCATCTCATAATTGGGGTTGCCCAATAGCGCAGCAAGCTTAGCTTCCGGGAAGTCCTCGAGCAAGTATCCCTTAAACTCTTCAGCACTCTCCACATCATTAAGCCTGCCGTAAAGCAAGAAAAGGTGATAGAAGATATTGTCCGTACCATCGTGTTCAGGGAAATCATTCAGGAACCTTATCATTGTTCGTTCAGCCAGGGGGAAGTTTTCCAACTGTTCCTGTTCCAGGATTCCTGCTTTATACAAAGCATCGCCAATCAGCCTGTTGGATTCTTCCATTTGCTCCTCGGTGAAAGGGATTTGCTTAAGATAGAACTCACGCTCATGAGGATCATTCGCCAAAGAATCCTTACGAGCCTGTTCTGCTGAAGCGAGACTGTCGGCGACAGCAGCATTTGCTGCACCGAAAAGGCTGTCGGCTGCTGCTTCGTCATAGTCGAAATCGGCAAATTCCGGATTATTCCTCACCAAAGATTGCTTGTTGCTGATGCGCCAATAATCTTCGTTGCGACGCATACCCCAACGCCTTTGGAACTCCTGAGCACCATTGCGAACAGTCATAGGATTATAGAAATACCATTCTCCCGTCTGTTGACCGGCCATCATACCCATCTGAGATGCTCCTGCCTGCCCGGCCATTCCCCTCGTCGCGCCAGCACCCATCGCGGCATTATTCATGGCGCTAGGATTAAGTGTTCCTGCAGCAGCTGCCTTTTTCGCCTCTTCCTTTTCTTTCTTTCGCAATTCAGCAATGACGCGATCAATGGCTGCCAAGTACACCTCTTCAGGACTTTCAGCAAGAACTTGCAGGCTGTCTTGGAGTTTGATTGTACTAAGATGTGGCTCCAGTTCGGTGAGTATCTTGCTGCGACGCTCTGTTTCTTTGTATTCCTGATGCTCTCTGTCTAATGCTGCGACACATTGCTTATAAGTACGAGCTGCTTCAATGTAGTTCTCTTGCTCCCAGTAAAGTTGACTTAGATGCAGCAACAACGTTGCCTTGTCAGGGCCACTCTTTTTACTTTCCTTCAGGCCTTTCTCCCAAGCATAAATGCAGTGAGTGGTATCTTCGTTGCTGAGATAGATGTTTCCCATTGCATAATATACCTTGTCAAGATAGTCTTTGTTCTTATCGCTACGCGCCATCCTTTTCAGGCGGGCAATCATCTGACGGAACTTGCCCTTGTGCATGACTTCGGTCTGCATGATGCGAGCATTGAATGCTATTTCGTATGGGGGATTGGCACGTATCACTCGAGAAAGAGCCTTGTATGCCATCGTGTCTCGTCCTGTTTCGTGGTAAAGCTGAGCAAGCAGGAAGTTGAGACGGGCTTTGGGCAATTTGCCTCGAGTTGCCTTGATGGTATTCTTCAAATGTGGAATGGCTTCCGAATACTGACGCGTAAGCACATAGTAGCCTGCCTTGGTGTTCTCCACCTCTTTCTGTCCTTTTCGCGTAATACTATCACGCCTCATCTTGTTGAGCAGGTCTTCTGCATCGTAGGGCCAGTTCAATGCAACATAACATCTTGCCAGCTTTGCCTTTGCGACAGACGTGATGTCCGGCTGCGTACTATATAATCGAAGAATGTAGTTGTAAGTGGAAGCTGCCTCGAAGAATTCGCCTTTCTGGAATTGGGCGTCTGCCATCATAAGCCAAGCATGGTACATGTATGGATTGAACTCCTTGCGAGCGAGGAACTCCTTTTCCTTGTCTGTGCGCTTCTTATTACCTTTGATGATAGGACGCTTCTTGATGCTGTGCACCTTAATGGCTTTCTCACTTTTGGTAATGGCTGTTTCAAAGTTACTCTTTCCCATGCTTGCTGTCGATTTACTGGTGCAGATGTACATGGGAAGAATCTCGTTGAAGTTATCCTTATGCCCTTTGCTTTGAGCCTCGAAACCTTCCTGAAAAGCTACTTGTCCATTATATAGTGTATTGTAATGGGCAGTGAGAGCATGATAAGCACGTGTGCCTGGTGTATTCTTCTTGGTTGAACAGGAGACAAACAAGGCAAGAAGCATGATGATGCACACCATGCCATAAAATCCTGCTTTTAGTTGTTTGTATATAAATCTGCTTCTGCTCATGCTATATTAAATAACGTACGCGCGCAAGATTTTATTGTCTTCGCTCTCCAACAATGAGGAAAACTTCGTCTTTTATCTCGTCGGGAATGTTTATTTGACGTAGTTGCAGACTTCTCACCCAACCAGCCACTTCGTCGCTTCGCATCGTGTAGAGAACCTCTCGGAACTCCTCAGTTTCCTCTTCGCTGTATGTCGTCCTGCCACGAAAGCGGTCAAGTTCCTCATCGTTGTAGTAAACGATGTCTCGACTGATGGCGGCCAACAGGCTTTCTTTCTCGCAGACTTCGTGTTGCCCGCAGCATTCCATATCAAAAGGATTGACCTGCGGAACGTCTTTTTCTTCCGGATGGCGTCGTTGGTGCCACCATTGTGCGAGTGCTGCAACGCAGCCTAACACTAGAATTGCCGTTATGACGATGGTTATGAACATGGGAAGTCTTTCCAAAAGTCTGGATAGGATTTGCTGACGACCTCAGGATTATTAATGCGAATGCTGCCTCGAGTCATGCAAACAGGAGCAAAAGCCATAGCCATTCGATGGTCTTCGTAGGTACAGATGACTGGTTCCTTCTCTGCTTCACAACGTTCGCCATCCCAATAGACAACACTATCTCCGTCCTCGCGTATGACAATACCCAACTTGCGAAGTTCTGTTTGAAGGGCTGCCGTGCGATTCGTCTCCTTTATCTTCAGGCTGGCAAGTCCACTAAAGCGGAATGTTGTGCCAAGCATTGCACAACTAACAATAAGCGTCTGAGCTAAATCAGGTTGATTGATGAGGTCAAGCTCGAGATGCTTACAAGGCTTTTCTGAACGACTCAACACTATGGCTTCTATTCCGTTTTCCTGTTTCACGAATGTCGTCGTGACACCTAACGGACGGAAAAACTCCCTGACAAGACTGTCACCTTGCAGGCTATCCTTGAAGAGTCCAGGCAGAGTGACTTGTGGCGAGGCATCTTGCGTGAGTGCCACCATCTCATACCAATAACTTGCGGCGCTCCAATCGCACTCTACAAAGAAAGGTTTTGCCTGATAGCCTCCTGCTTCGACATGCAAGGAAGAGGCAGATGTCCAGGTTGCTTTAGCACCAAAATGTGCCATGACCGCCAGCGTCATGTCGATGTAGGGACGACTTGCAACATTTCCGATAAGGTTCAACGTAAGCCCTTCAGACAGCATTGGCCCTATCATGAGCAAGGCGCTGATGTATTGACTGCTAACGTTCGCGGGCAAAGAAAGTGCGCCTCCTGCAAGCGTTTTTCCTGTAACGCGAAGTGGAGGGAAACCTTCTTCCTTAATATACTCCACATCAGCCCCCAACTCTCGAAGTGCATCAACAAGAATGCCAATAGGACGATGCTGCATGCGTTCTGTACCTGTGATGACATGCGTACCTGAAGTGACGCTAAGATAGGCTGTGAGGAAACGCATGGCTGTGCCGGCAGCCTTGATATCAATCACTTCTGGCATATCGGCAAGAGCTGCCATCATCACCTCCGTATCATCGCAATCCGAGAGGTTACCTATGGCAGCGTGAAGTGCTGTCCTACATAGGGACTCCGGACGAGTCAAGGCATATGTGATAAGTGCCCTGCCAGAGATGCTCTTGCTGGCTGGCAAAGATATTTCTGCACACAATCTTTTCGGCGGAGTCAGTATCAGGGAAGAGACGTTATCCATGCGTTTTTCTTCTAATTTTGGCACAAAGTTACGAAAAAGTTTGGTAGGAACAAAAAAAAGTTCTACCTTTGCACCCACAAACTTAAGGAACGGGATGTAGCGCAGTTGGTAGCGCACACGTCTGGGGGGCGCGAGGTCGCAAGTTCGAGTCTTGTCATCCCGACCTTCGAAAGAGCAGTTGACTTGGCAACAAGTTGTCTGCTCTTTCTTTTTGTTTATAGTTCGTTTGCAACTGGTTGGATATCAGTCATCCACTCGGAACCCGAGGCTGCGATGTTCCCTTCAGGTGTGACAAGAATGATGTAGGGTAGTTCCCTGATGCCCCATTTCTGCACAAGCGGACTTGAGAGGCTGAGGAAATCGCAATAGCTGGGGAAATCTATGGAGTCGCGTGACTCGTGTCTGTAGAGTTGTGACTCGTCAGCATCAAGCGAATAGCTGATGAGTTCGATGTCTTTACCCTTTGCTTTCAGTTCGCGTCGCAGCCTACGTGCACGATAAATGGCACTCGCGCTGCCTCCTTTCCAACTTGCCCAGAATGCAATAAGCAGGCGTTTTCCCTCATAGTCGCCTTTTTTGATGATTCTTTCTTCAGTTCCATTGCCTCCATGACCTGGCTTCAGCGTAAGAGAGAAGTCGGGAAGAGGGTTGCCGACACGCAGCATTCCAAGCGAACGCACACGCGAAGAGAGTTTCGAGAGAGCAAGATCATCGGGACAGGCACGGCACAGGCTATCGTAAAGCGCAGTCGTTTCTTTGACGGAAGCCGCTTCGTCGCAAAGATAATAGGTGGTGAAAAGGTATCGGCTCACGGCAAGTGTCGGATATTCGAGGATGTAATTGTGAGCGATTTTCTTCACCTCTTCCTCCGATTTCCCGTTAGTTTCCTGCCGAAACTCCGTGTAGCATTCGTTATCTTCAGAGCCAGAAACCTCCACTTCGCTGAGGTTCTGCGCATCTCCCTTAATGACAATATCATCGCCAGGACTGGCAAAGACGACAAGTTCCGACTGGTTCGGATAGAGGATGTGCAGAGTTGCAGGCTGAACTGTAGGCAATGTATAGGAGAAGATACCGTCCAAAATGCGCAAGGTATCGAGCCTGTCCAAAGCCTCGTCGGTGCTGTAGATAAGGAATTCGCCCTGCTCCAGGTTCGCGAACTCCCCTTCGATTCGAACCTCTTTAGGGTGTCCCGTACAACAGAGCAGGGCGAATGATATTGCTATGTAAGCAAGGTTTTTCACATCTTTCCTTTACTGGAGGAGGCTTTTCACTGCATTGGCATACTTCACGAACTCATAGTCGTTGGCTGCACGTTTAGCGAGAGAAGCGTCCTGTCTGATGGCATTTGCCAAAGCGCTGGTAACTGTGCTGGCATCTCCAATACGGGCTGCGAGGATAGCCTGCAGGTAGCTTGTGATGGCGTCGGCATTCTTGATGTTTGCCAGAGTGTTCTTCGCGCTGGTATAGTCCTTTGCAAGAATCTGAGCGAGGGCAGCGCTATTGCTCTTCACGCCAGCCAGATCGCTGGCAGCCTGAGCGTAGTTACCTTTCGCAATATTGAGGTTGCCCATCACTTCTTTGAAGGTGTCGGAACCGCTTCCCTTGGCGAGATATCTCTCGGCAGCAGCGATGTCACCATCTTTGAGAGCCAGAAGGGCGAGATTAGTATTGACTTCTGCAGCGTTGTTATTGATGCTTGAAGCCTGCCTCAAGTAGCTCTTTGCCTGTTCACTATTGCCGTTTGCGATTGCCTGTTGTGCCATGTTGTTGAGTGCACGATAGTCGCTGGGGTATTGCTGGGCTATAGTTTGGTTCCATTGCTGGCGTGTAGCGCCATCCGACACGAGTTTGTTCGCTCCATAAACCAGTTCTTCTACGCTGAGTTTGCTGGGGTCTTCGCTAAACTGAGCAAGGATTTGGTCGTCGCTACGGCCAATCACTTCATAGTTTACAATAAGGCGAGCGCGACGAAGCTCAGGCAAGATGCTCTCCTTTATGTCAGTGAAGACTTCGCTCATGTTGCGGATCTGCTGCTCGCGCTCCTCAGGATCTTTATACATGGACAAGACGCGAAGGATGACTTCCTTGTCCTGAAGGTTGCTCTTGCTGATGAGTTCCTGGAAACCGTCCCAGTCCTCGGCTGTGAACTTGGTGTCCACATCGGCATTCATCTTAATCTTCTTGAGCTCTTTCTTCAGGTAGTCGGCACTGACGTTCTGACGCTTCTCGGCCAATTTCTCGTTGAAAGAGAGCTTGCCGTCAGGGCTTGCATAAGCGCTTACCTCGATGTTCTGGAGTGCACGTGTCTCTTCGTTGTCGTTGATTTCACGAAGGATCTTGCCCAAGTCCTTGATGCTTACGGTGCTGAGCTCGCTTGCACGCAAGTTAGCTTGGTTAATGAGGAACTTGATGTTAGCCTCTTGCTTCTGTTCCATGATGCGTTGGAAAGCGTCTGGAGCGGTTGCGCCATTGATGTTGCAACGGCTGAGAAGCTGGCTTGTAGCGAGTACGCCATAGCCGATTTTGACCTCAGGAATGCTGACGGTCTTATTGCCGAGTTTGGCATCGAAGCGAGCATAGAGGTCGCTCTTCATCATGGGTTCCTCGTAAGTAAAGCTGCTCTTCATGGCATAAACACCGCCCATCTTGTAGCTTACCGTTGTACCGTTGCCTTCGACTTTCTCACCTTGGAAGGTCGCGCTCTGTCCGACAGATTCTCCACCCTCGTACTTGAGGACGGGAGTTACTGTGACGACTGCCTTCTTCTTCATGTATTTGACGGGGAATGTGCCGTTGATAGTGGCAGGAACTTCGCCGCCAACGAGTTCGAGAGGTGTGGGAATAACGGTAAAGTTTTCGT
>JAGCXU010000005.1 GCA_017961145.1 Bacteroidaceae bacterium
AGGTGGAAAGAGGACTTGTTTGGCGGTCGTCTTATGACACGTGGAGGCAAGACCACGCGATTGAAAGCCTTGGGCAAAGCAGATAGAGTCTTCGAAATGGTTGCTTCGCCGGCTCGCGAGTATGCCGGTGCTGTCCAGAAGTTCAACATGAAAGATGTGGAGGGGCTTGGGGTCGAGTCAGCCGACCAAGCCCTTCAGGGACAGATAGCAGGGCTGGATATTGTCCAGAACTCAGCGGCTTTGGGCGATAATGCTATGCGTCTGCGTGGCACTTCTGCATATAATGAAGAAGAGGAAGAGATGGCAGGAAGTGAAGAAACGGCCTATGTCCGCTCCAACCTGTCCGAACTTGCCTTCTTCTACCCGCAACTTCGTACCGACGATAAGGGCCAGACATCCATCGAGTTTACCTTGCCAGAAGGATTGACTTCGTGGCATTTGCATGGCTTGGCGCATACGAAGGATATGATGACTGCAGAGTGGGAGGAGACCATCGTGGCGAAGAAGGAGCTGATGGCAGAGTTGACGTTGCCCAGGTTTGTGCGTAATGGCGATGAAGTCACGTTGACAGCCAGCATTCGCAATGCCTCGGATAAGCGACAGAAAGGTGAAGCCATCCTCGATGTCTATTGCGCTGAGGACAAATGGGGTGTCAAACGGATGAAGGTGAAGTTCGACCTCGAGCCAGGCAAGGAGTCAGTCTATCACATGCCTCTTGTCGCAACCCTCGACCATCCTGTTCTTGCCGTTCAATGGATTGCGAAAGCGAAGGAGAGCAGCGATGGCGAAGTGCGTTACTTGCCAGTCCTCTCTGATATGCAAAACGTTACAGAGACGCGAACTTATCTGATCAAGGGCAATTCCACGCTTACCCTCGACCTCTCGAAGCTCTTTGCTAATGGCAATCCGAAGGCAAGGAACAAGACCTTGACGATTGAGCATGTTGCAGAGCCTATTTACCTTGCTTTGCAGGCATTACCTTCGTTGACGGCTCCCGTTCACAGCGATGTTCTCTCGGTTGCAACGGCTTATTATGGTGGAAGTGTTGCCTATCATATTGCTCACAAGTACCCAAAAGTTCGCGAGGCAATCGATGCTTGGGCTAACGAGGAGAATTCTCAGGCTTTGGAAAGCCCGCTTGTAAAGAACCAGCAACTTGCCGACATCCTTCTCAACGAGACGCCTTGGATGCTTGAAGCCCAGCAACAAAAGGCTTCGAGACAGCGTCTGGCTTCGCTCTTCTCTGAGATGGAGCAGGAACAAAGGCGTATGACTATGCTCTCGGCTCTCTCTGCAAGACAGAATCAGGATGGCTCTTTCGGCTGGTTCCCAGGCATGAACGGAAGTGTTTGGATGACTTCGGAGGTTGCTTCGCTGTTGGTAAGGCTTGGTGCAATCAAGGATGGATGGACGATTCCTGAAGGTCAGATACTCGACAAAGCGATGTCTTATCTCGAGAAGGAAATGCATAAAGAGGTCGAAAGACTTCGCAAAGAAAAGAAGCCAACCTTGTCTCTGTCCGAACTTCGCTACCTATATATATATATAATGTATAAGGAGAGAGCGAACGAGGATGCCAAATACCTGCTTTCTCTCTTGAAGAAACAGGCCGAAGAACTCGACAGGGAGCCTCGTGCCCTTGCCGCTATTGTCCTGAAGAGGGCAGGAGAGGAGAAGTCGGCACAGGCTTTGATGCCTCGCATTCATGAGTTGCTCAGTCATAGCGATGGTGCATATTTGGCTTATCCGAGTGGCAGTTTCACAAGTATCGACAGGAAAGTCCAGACTCATGTCAATCTGATGGAGGCCGTTCAGACTGTCGAGCCGAAGGAAACAGACTTGTTTGCAAAGATGGCAGAATGGCTTATCTTGCAGAAAAGAACGCAGGAATGGGAGCAGCCAATACAGTCTGCAGATGCGATTTATGCGTTGATGCAGAGCCCTCTCCATAGTGAAGGGGGAGCTTTTAGAGGCCAAGTTTCTTACGACAACCAAGAGAAAAAGCTCGAGCCGCCTAAGCCTTTCACAGGTTATGTTCGCGAACGAGTGGAATCTGTCAACAAAGCGAAGGAACTTTTCATTGAACAACAGACTGAGGGAAGCAGTCTTTCTTGGGGGGCAGTCTATGCTCAGTATCAACTGCCGGCTGAGGAAGTGGAGAATCATAGCGAAGGTTTGACCATTCGAAGGGATGTGAGCGGGCTAGGCCAGCAATTCCGCGAAGGGGACAGAGTCCATGTCCGTTACACCATTACTGCTGATAAGGACTACGAATATGTTTGCCTGAAAGCTCCTCGACCTTCTGCAACTGAGCCGGCTCAGCAGCTTTCGGGCTATCGCTGGCAAAGCGGAATCGGCTATTATCAGGCTATGCATGATGCCAGCACAGAGTATTTCATGGACCGTTTGCCAAGAGGAACCTATGTTATCGAAGAGGATTGGCTCGTCAGTCGCGATGGCAACTTCCTGCTTCCTCCGGCCCGTCTGACTTGCCTTTACTCGCCTGATTTCCAGTCGAATACTGCAGGAGAGAAGTTCAAGGTCAAGTAGTCTTCCCAACATGGGCAGTGACGATTGCAAACGTCGCACTATACGATTGCAAACGTAACACTATACAATCGCAATCGTCACACTATACGATTGCCATCGTCGCTGCCCACGTTTGGAAACGTCTCCAGTCATTATTCTGCGGAAATGCTTGCAAGTTATCGTTTTTTGTACTATCTTTGCAGCGAATAATAACAGGATACACACCTATCACACTCATGAAAACGAAACAGACATTGCTGACACTTGCTTTGCTTGCAAGCATGCTGAGTGCAGAATCGCAAACCGTGAGCCGCACTTTCTACATCGATTATGGCCAGAACAATGTGGCAAATCAGGGTTACAAGACTGTCGGAGCAGACAAGAACGGACACTTCTGGAACAATATCTTCGGCAAGGGAACTGGGGCTCCAGACAAAGCATATCCCCAAGCCATCAGCCTTGTGACTTCGACCAACACGGCTACCGATTGTCAGTTGCAGCTCTCGTCGCGCTTCTCGACTAACGGCTATACCAATGGTGGCCTTCAAAGTCCTTCGGCTTCCCTGCTTGGAGACCTCGCCATCGAGAGTGCCACGCAGGACTATATCTTTCTGGAAGGTGGTCAGGACTATGGCGTCATCCACTTCAAAGGACTCGACCTCAGCAAAGGCTACCGCTTCTATTTCTTCGGATCGCGAACGGCAACTGACACCAGAGCTGCCGACTTCGACCTGACTGGCGAGAACTGTTGGAGGGAAGAAATGGCGATGTCAGGCACAGGAATAGGCAATGGCGGCTACAACGGCAATAATGATAAGGTCCTGACCTCAGACTTGATCTTCCCAGACCGATATGGGAACATCGACCTCAACATTATAAAGAAGACCTCAGGCATCATGGTCTATCTCAATTGCATGAAGATAGAGGAGGTCTCTGGAGTGGAGCGTCCCAACCAGGAACTCACTTTGACACAAAAGATGTACTTCGATTTTGGCGAAACAAACAACAATACTCGAGGACGTCAGACAACGGGAACCGATGCCAACGGCAACAAGTGGAACAACATCTCCTCAGGTTCCAGCAGCAGCAACGCTATCCCTGCCAACAAGATAGTATCCGTCAAAAACAGTGAAGGCACTTCGACTGGGGCGAGATTCACTGTTGTGGAAAAGACTTACACCAATGGTATCGATGCAGGAGGCAATAATAATCCCACTTCGGAAGCCCTCGGAGACCTCGCCATAAAGACGGCTACGGAGGATTATGTCTTTATAGATAATGGAGAAGTCCGTTCCTTCAAGATGACCAAACTCAACCCTGAACATTGCTATCGCTTCTTCATTTACGGCTCTCGCAATCATACAGACAATCGCACAACACTCTACACCTTCAAAGGACAAAAGACTTGGACTGGCGGACAAACCACTTCAGGCTCCGACATAGGTGGCGAAGGCTATCACGGCAACCTGCAAAACATCCTGCAGACCGACTATATCTATCCAGACAAGAGTGGCAACATCTTCATCACCTACCAGCGAGTCTTCGGAATGGCACACATCAGTGCGATGAGGGTGGAAGAGTACGAAGGCGGAACTCGGCCTGAAGAACCTCTCGAATTTGCAAGCCTGTCTCTTAGCGGGAATGCAGAGGATGTGACCTTCAAATCGCTTGGAAGCAATCTTTACGAGGCCTTTGCCCGTCTCGAAGCAGGAACTTTCAACCTTTCTGGCACAGTTGAAGGCGAAACGGTAACGCTTTTCGATAAAGGAGATGGCACATTCGTCGTCGAAGGCGAAACACCTTTCTCTGTCGCTCAAAGTTGTGTAGCTCGCATCACAGTCAATACTGGCAACAAGACAGTCACGGTTCTTCCTGTCACGATGAACGTCCGAGGCAATATGGGAGCAGGCAGTCCAGTCATTCCCTACAAGGGTAATGGCATCTTCGAGGGCGAAGTGACACTCCAGGAAACTGCCTCTCAGCAATGGGTCGACAAGACAATGTACTTCGCTCTCAACGACAACGATGCCTATGCCATCAAGCGTCTTCAAGGAGCTGCCACAAGATATGTGCTCGGAGAAGTCGAGAAAGGACAAAGTGTGGAAAACATCTATCAGAACTCCGGCACTTATACCATCTCCGTCAATATGAAGGATATGGTTTACGACATATCGGCTCCCATCGATGAATACCGCATATCCGTCTTCGGTTCTTCAGTCGCAAACGGTCAAGGAGCTACCGATTGGAAGGGTTATCGCTACCTTTATGGCCAGCAACTCATCGCCCGTCACAATGAAGGAAGAAGCGAGAATCCTTTCTACACAACGAATGTTTCCATCGGAGGCAACACCACAACAAACCTCTTGAATCGCTATGATGACCTGATTCGCGATTTCGGTCGTTATGTCATCTTCGGACTTTCACTCGGCAACGAAGGCATTCATGGGGCAAGCAACCAGCAAGCAGTCTTCAATCAATGGCGCGACAACATGCTTTCATTAATAAGAAAGGTACGTGCAGACGGTAAGATTCCGATGGTAATGAACAACTATACAAGAAGCGACTACAACAACGACGACTACTATTACGTGAAACAGCTCAATCTGCTCATTCACGAGTGGGATGTTCCCTCAACCAACGTTCTCGGATCTATCGACAAAGGTAACGGGCAATGGGCTGACGGATATGTTGCTGACACCTATCATCAGAACACAGCTGGCCATGCAGAGTTTATGTATGCAATGGTGCCTTCGCTCTTCGATGCTCTTAAGGCAGACAAACCACTGCCTGTTCGCAATCAGACAAAGAGCATGACCATCGAAGCAGGCAAGAGGATTTATTTCGAACCAGAAGAAACGGTTCATCCCTTTACTGTAACGGTTCGCACCAAAGGCACAGAAGGTCAGGTCGTTTCTCTCGTTCAAGCCGTATCTCTGGAAGAGGCTGTCGTGCGAGTCAATGCTGATGGCACCGTCACATACACAGCTCCAACAGGTTCGACAATTACCTCTACCACAACAGTCAACGACGGCAATTGGCACAACATCTCCCTGATAAGTTACTATGCACAACGACGCACCATCCTTTATGTCGACAAGGTAAAGGCTGGCGAAATAGGGGAGCGTTTGTCGAAGATTGAATTCGTCAGCGTTGGTGACGACAACAATAGCCGAGAAGTTAGCGAGCTGTTCTTCTGGCGTTCAGGTATGACACCTGAGGAAATCACAGCCGTTGGCAATGGTCGTATGCTGAAATCCAGCCTCGAGATTTATGCTCCTCTTGGTGGGGAAAATGATATGGAGAACCTCGCTCAAAGCACAAACAAGCTCCATTATGGCTCTGTAAAGACGAAAGAATATGAGAGGACAAGTGCCGACGTGTTCTTCATTCCAGATGAAGGCTCGGCTGGTTTCGGCTCAGGCGAAGACTATGATAAGATTGTCGATGGCAATACCTCCACAAAGTGGTGCCTCAATGGTGGCGAAGGCAATGCCGTATACAACATCTTTCATGCTTCTCTGCCTATCTTCGTGACAGGTTACAAGATTACGACGGCCAACGACAACTCCCAATATACTGGTCGCAACCCAAAGTCTTGGCAGCTCTACGGCTCTACTGCCGACAGCAATCCTGGTGTGGACGATGCCTCTTGGGAACTGATAGCTTCTGTAACTAACGACACTAACCTTCAGGACCAGAACTTCAAGACCTATACTTATACTTTGCCTTCAGAAACGACGAAGGCTTATCAGAGTTTCAAGTGGGTCATCACTGCAAGGAAAGGCGGTGGTAATGGCGTGATACAAGTGTCAGAGTTTTGTCCCACGTTTACTGACGCTCTGGTCGAAGTCCCTCTTCCTGATGACGAAACTGGCATAGGTTTTGCTCCTGTCCCTTTTTCGAATAGAGGCGAACTCTATAACCTTGCAGGCCAACGCCTCAGTCGTCCTGTAAAAGGCATAACCATCAGTCAAGGAAAGAAAATCTTAAGCAGCAAATGACGGCAGACAAGATGTTCATTGTGGCTGGCGAGCCTGAAGTGGTGACAGAAGTTCGCAGGAAGGTCCTCAGCGAGTTTGAGGATTTGGAGTTCTATGCCAAAGGGCATCGTTATGTCCTGAATGGAAAGCAGCTGCCATCTGTCTCGAATGTTGCTCATCAATTCGTTCGCGAGCCTTTCGACGAACAGCGACAGGCAATTCGATATGCAGAAAAGAATGGAATGACACCTGAATACTGGATTCAGCAGTGGAGACAGAACTCATTCCGAGCCACCACACTTGGTACTAAGACGCATGCTTATGGCGAAAGTCTCGGCTATTTACGAGTCGGAATGCCTGAGCGTATTTGCCCTTCAATGAAGAGACAGTATATGTCCGAGTATGGCTTCCTTGCTCCAATTCATCCAAAGGAAGAGGCTGTGCTCAAGTTCATGAGTGACCTGCCCCAAAGTATGCACCTTGTCCTCAACGAAGCAATGGTGTATAGCGGAAAGAATCCCTGTCAGGAGCGAAACCTCAAGCAGCAGCTTGCAGGAACCTTCGATATGCTTTACTACAACGACGGAAGCAACGGAAAAAGGGAGGGCTTCATAATCCTCGACTATAAGACTAATGCCAATCTTACGAACCAGCTCAATCGAAACTATGGGAAAATGCTGCAGTTCCCCTTTGATTATCTGACAGAAGAAGACCTTTCGCTCTACACCATACAACTCTCCCTCTATGCTCTCATGCTCGAAGACATCGGCATTCCCATTATTTCACGATGCATCATCTGGCTCAAAGATGGAGAGTATCAAGTGGTGCCTGTCGAAAATGTTTCCGAAAAACTCAGGCAGACACTATGAGAAAGCAAACAACCCATAACCAGGAACTGAATCATGTCTTGCCTGCTTAGTTTCAGAATCATCTTTGCCATCATAGGTTGGCGAATAGGTGGAGGTCGAGGACTCATCTTCGGCTTCCTCTTGGGATGGCTCCTTGATTCCATATATCGTCGTCCCACCATTCACTTTACCTTTCAGCATGATTCAGACGACTTCTCAGGCTACGACAAACAGGAGCGTGGCTGGCAACCATATGTCGATGTCACCTTGCAGGAAGCCTATCGGACACTTGGCATTAGCGAGACCGCAACAGACGATGAGGTGCGACAGGCTTATCGAGAGTTGGCACTTCGCTATCATCCTGATCGAGTTGAGTCGCAAGGTGAGGCCGCAAGAGAGCAGGCAGAGAAGAAGTTTCGAGAGATAACAGAGGCTCGCGACATCATTATGAGGGCTCGAGGACTATAATATATATGGAATATGCCTGCTTTTTATGTGCATCGTCTTGTTTTGACCAACTTTTTTTATAAAAAGGAGAAAAAAAAAGTGAAAAAGTTTTGGCGGTTATGAAAAAAGCACTAAATTTGCAGCAGAAAAGTATAAAACAACATTAATAATACTAAAACTAAGTTTTATGAAAAAGAGAATTTTACTCTCTCTGGTGTCATTCTTCATGATGACAGCCATGTGGGATTCTTTGACTGAAGCTTACAAGATTACAGTGTCTGC
>JAGCXU010000006.1 GCA_017961145.1 Bacteroidaceae bacterium
ATCATTCTTTGTTCGCGCAACATTCTTTTCCAATCTCAAACCATAAAATTGTCGAATTGCCATATCGTAAAATTGTAAAATGCAGTCCATTCCCTTCATCGCATGGTGCCTCGAGCACTTGAACTACTGGGTCATCACCTTCTTGATGGCTATCGAGAGCAGTTTTATTCCCTTTCCCAGCGAAGTTGTTGTGCCTCCAGCAGCCTACAAAGCCGCTACCACAGGCGAATTGAACGTGTTCCTCGTTGTCGTTTTTGCGACTTTGGGAGCCATCATTGGGGCTTTGGTGAACTACGGATTGGCACGTTATCTTGGCCGACCTCTTGTCTATCGTTTTGCCGAGAGCCGTATTGGTCATATGTGTTTGATTGACAGCGAGAAAGTGGAGAATGCGGAGCGATATTTCGATGAACATGGAGCGGTTGGAACCTTCTTTGGCCGTCTTGTTCCGGCTGTCAGGCAGCTCATCTCGATTCCTGCAGGTTTGGCGAGGATGAGTCTGGGGCGTTTTGTGCTTTACACCACTCTTGGAGCAGGCCTTTGGAACTCGATTCTTGCTTTCATGGGCTGGTACATCGGTCATTATTACAGCGGTCGGCTCGAAGAGAAGGTTGCACAGTACAGTAGCGAACTTAAGATGGCAATGCTTTTCCTAGGTGTTGCAGTTGTGCTTTACCTTGCTTATAAGGGCTTGAAGAAGAAGTGATATTTTGTCACGAATTTGCCTTAGTTGCTTACTTTTTGCTATTTTGATTTCCTTCGTAAAACGGAGCGAAATAGCGCAAAAAGTGCCTCGAAGAACAATTTCTGCAGCCAAGTTTTCAAACTAGGCTAAGGTAGTTTCCAAACTTAAAGTGTTACGATTGCAATTTACCTTAGTGAAGTTTGTCGATTAAGCTAAGGTTGTTTGCGCTTCAGACAGGTCAAAATCGCGTTTTCCTCTGCCTAAATTGGGCATTTTTCCTTGTCTTATCAACCCTCGGGAAGTGCATCTCTCACAATATCAGGATGTTACGAAAATGCACAAAAATGGCATTCTTTTGGCCCTCGACACACTTTGAGCCCCAAGAAGCCATTCTTAGAGTGTATGCGAAAATCAGTTTGTAAGCGAATTCGTCTGATTGCTTGACAAAGTGTCAAATGGCAGGTTGCTCCTTCTGAGCTATCCTTTCGAGTGTCTGATAGACTTGCATCAGGCCTCTCGGAACATGGAAACAGCCTTTCCACTTGCCCCCTTTAAGCGTTAACAGCACCTCTCCGCGACGATTCAGGTAGCCAAACCACTCCGGATATTCAGGGTCCATGAAGTGGCTCCACACATATTCGTGCACTTTCATAAACCAATCCAAGCACTCCTGACTGCCCGTAAGCTCGTATCCCTTTATCATCGTGATGAGAGTTTCAATGTGAACCCACCAAAGTTTCTGGTCCCATTCGAGCTGTTGTAGCGGTCTTCCAAGCCTATCCATAAAGTAGAAAATGCCGCCATACTGCTTGTCCCAACCATACTCAGCCTCGCGAAGAGCGATGTGAACGGCTTTTTCGATGAGGTCTTTCCTGCCTAATCGTTTGCCCAAATCCATGATAAACCACATGGCTTCAATGGCGTGACCTGGATTCAAAAGGCGTCCTTCATGGCAATCAACCAGTTTTCCGTCCTTGCTTACATGCTCTACAACAAGGTCCAACTCTGGCCGATAGAACACATCCAGAACTTCGTGCAGACAGATGTCGATGGTCTCTTGTAGGAAATTGGATTCCAACAAATCCTCAATCTCAAGTGCAACATTGCAGAGAATCATTGGAAGAGCGAAGTCCTTCAAAGCCCTAGCACCCTGAGCAGCCTTGCTCCAACGGCCTTTTGGATTGTTTCTTTTGGATAGGACGATGTCGAAAGTCTTCTTGGCAATCTCGGCATATTCCTGAATGCCAGTCGCTTTGTAGAGCTGGCCGAAAGCAATCACGGCAAAAGTATACGAGAAGATGTTGTAGGGTTCGACAAGTGGACGACCTTCTCTGTCGAGCGAAAAGTACCAGTTCAGCTGGCCATCGTGCCCGTATTTCTTCAGGAACTCGGCTCCTTGAATAGCAGCATCGAGCCATTCCTGCTTCTTCTCTACTTTATTGTAAAGCGTTGCCAACATCCACACTTCACGGCCCTGCAGCCAAATAAACTTGTCAGTGTCATAGACTTCGCCATTCCTTTCGATGCAGGTGAAATATCCACCAAATTCTTTGTCTATGCTGTTCTCCATCCAGAAGGGCATCACCCTGTCCAGCAACTCGCTCTTATATTGAGCGGCAAGAAGATTAAAGTCAATCATACGCTATTTTGAATTATGAATTTAGTTATTTCGAATTGGTCAGGCTCAGCAGCCATGCCACTATCACACTCACGACAATTCCTACGGCTCCGAACAGGAAGAAGTTGACATCTGTGTAGAGATACATCAGGAAGACCACGAGTTCGCCTGCGATGAAGCCTGTCAAAGCGGCTCCTCCCTTGATGCGAGGCAGGAAGACTGCCATCACAAATAAACCTCCAAGGCCGCTTGTCAGCAGTCCGAGGATAGTGTTGAAGTAGTCGAGCAGCGAGGCGATGTCCCATGTTGCCATCAATAAAGCGATGCCTAAGCCCAACAATCCGCTGACAACACAAGTCCAACGCGCAACTCTAAGCAAGGCTGCATCAGTTGTCTTCGGACGGAATCTTTGCACGAAGTCCACGCTGAATGCGGTGCTGACAGAGTTTATATTGCTCGATATGGTGCTCATCGTCGCGGCAAAGATAGCGGCTATCAACAGTCCGGCAATGCCTGCAGGCATCTGGCTCATCATGAAGTAAGGGAAGATAGCATCGCCTTGTTGCATCGTGATGTCAAGGCTTTGGGGATGTGTCTTATAGAAAGTGTAGAGACCAGTGCCGATAAAATAGAAGGCGACAGAGATGAAGACACTCATGAAGCCGTTGACAAGAATGCTGCGACCTGCACTCTTCTCGTCCTTAGTGGTCATGTAACGCTGGATGACGGTCTGGTCTGAAGTGTAAGATATAAGGTTGTTGGCTATGCCGCCACCAATGATGGCAACCCAGAAAGTGACGCGTCGGTAGTCGAGACTCCAAATGAAGAGCCGCATCTTGTCATTATCGACAGCCAATTGCCAAGCCCCAGAGAAGCCTCCTTCCGTGTTTCCCCATAGATAAAGGGCTGCAAAGATGGCTCCACCAACAAGGATGCAACCCTGTACGACATCGCCCCAAATGACTGCTTCAACGCCTCCCATCGTACAATATATTATAGTAACGAGGCCCATCAGGATGATGCAAAGGTAGATGTCGATGCCCGTAACGGCTGTAAGAGCAAGCGAAGGCAGGTACATCACGAGTGCCATTCGAGCCACCATGAAGATGCAGAACAGCGTGGAAGCCATCATTCGTGTGGCTACATTGAAGCGTTCTTCAAGTATCGCGTAAGCAGATGCTGCCTTGAGTCGGCGGAAGTAGGGTAGGTAGTACCATATCACGGGAAAGCCCACGACGGGTATCATCCACAGCATCGGGTAGTAAGTCCAGTCCGTGGCATAAGCTTTGGCGGGAATCGCCATATAGGTAATCGCGCTGAGCATCGTGGCATAAATGCTGATACCTGCTGCCCACCAAGGAATTCTGCCGCCTCCTTTGAAGAAATCCTCCGCGCCGTTCTCCCTTCTCATGAAGTAGATGCCCATTCCTAACATTGCCAAAAGGTAGAGAATAAGCACTGTCCAATTGGCTATGCCGAAGCTCGTCTTGTGTTCTATCTCGATGCGCGAAATCTTGTCCGACCTGATGCCAGGCATCGTCTCGCCACCGCTATAGAACCATCCTCCCTCGAAAGGCGTGATGGCTGCTCCAGCACGAGCCAAAGCGCTATCTCCAGGAATGAGCATCCACGAGTCGGTAATCGTGTGATAAACCAGCACATCTTGGCGGAACTTATACCACAAAGGCTCGTGACGAAGGTAGTTGCTGTCCTGCTTACCTTGAATAGCGGAAAGGAAGATATTGTAGTCAACACCTCCATAGAAGAGGATATGGCTGTAGCCGGAAGTTGTACAGCAAGAGCCGACAAGAGCCTGCGGTACCATTGACCATTGAACATTGAACATTGAACATGTAGCGGCAGAGGTTTCTTGCCACTCCAAAGTCTTTAGGTTAAGTTTCAGACCTTTCAGGTAAACGGTGGCATCTTGTTCTCCCCTTAAAGGGGGAGTTAGAGGGGGTCTATATCCCCCAAACACATACAAAGCCTTACCTTCCGGAGCATTTTGCACAGCCATGCAAGGTTGCAGCCTTTCTTCATCAGGCAGTTCGCAAAGCTTCACCCATTCCTTTCCGTCAGGCCAATCAAGAGCATAAACATCCTTGTTGGGCACGCCATCTGTCTGACCTCCTGCAACAAATATCTTGTCGCATCCATAGCAGGCAGCAAAGTTGTCAAGGCCTTTGGGGAGAGAACAGCCCCCCTCTGATTCCCCCTTTAGGGGGAGAAAGGAAACCTCTGAGAGACTGGTTATGCTCCCATTAGATGGGGAGTTAGAAGGGCCTTGTCCCCCAATATACACTGTTCCTTCCGGCACAGCCACACTCGCACCGTATGCTTTAGGATAGAACACTTTCTGCCCTCCGTCTGCACAAGGAACATCAGGGAAGTTGCAACCTCCCCATGTCTTGAGTTTGCCATCGGCGATACCTGCAAAGTGTCCCGAGACAGCCTTCTCCATCTTGCCTGCCGGTGTGACAGAGATATGATTCTGGCCTTGGCAGATAGCAAAGGAAAAGAAAATGAGTAGGAAGAAGAAATAGAGTCGTCTTTTCATGGAAGTGTCGCGTTTTTGCTTCTGACTTTGTGTCTTTAGCAAGAATCAATTGTGCAAAGATACGAAGAAAAAATGGAAAAATGAAAAAATGAAAGAGTGAAAAGGATGAGGTATGAAGAATTTTTTGTATCTTTGCCTGTGGAATAACATAAAAAAGACATAAATATGAAAAGAAGAGATTTTCTGAGAGTAAGTGCGTTGGGTACTGCGGCAATGGCGGCGCCCGTTAGTTTAATTCAAGCTAAAACTGCGCCAGTTGCAGCTACAAACAAATCGGCAAATGGCAAAGTCAACCTGGGCTTCATTGGTCTCGGACAGCAGGCCATGTACCTGCTTGCCACCTTTATGGATTTCCCCGACGTGCGTGTGCTGGCTGGCTGTGATGTGTATGACATCAAGCGCGACCGCTTCGAGCGTCGTGTCAAGGGGTACTATCAGTCGAAAGGTGAGAAGAAGGTGAAGGTAGATGTCTATGAGGACTATAAGGACTTGCTGGCACGCACGGATATTGATGCCGTCGTTATCGCTACGCCCGACCATCAGCACGCCGTCATCGCCATCGCTGCTTGCAAGGCAGGCAAGGATGTCTATCTCGAGAAGCCCCTCACGCTCACCATCTATGAAGGTCAGCAACTCGTGAAGGCAGTCCGCAAGTACGGTCGCATCCTTCAGGTGGGCAGTCAGCAGCGCAGCAGCGGCGAGTTCGTTCATGCTGCCACGCTTTGCCGCGAGGGCATCCTCGGCAAGATAAGCAAGATAAAGGTCCATTGTGGACGCACGGCAACAAACACCAAGAGCGCCGCTCCCGTGCCTTACAATCTGCCGAAGCAGGACGTGCCCGACGGCCTGAACTGGGACAAGTGGCTCGGCCCGCTGCCCTCTTCCGTATGGTACAACCAAGAGCTCGACCCCTTCATCGACGCTGAGCACAACGAGACCTTCTGGGCATCATGGCGTTGGTACAAGGAGACTGGCGGCGGACTGATGACCGACTGGGGCGCTCACATGTTCGACATCGCACAATGGTGCATCGGCAAGGACGGCAACGGCCCTGTCAAGGTCAGTCCTGCGGGCTATGGTCCGTTTGAGCAGCTCACCTTTGAGTACGACAACGGCATCATCATCACCGAAGAGCCTTATAATGGCGGCGAGCAAGGCGTACAGGTCTATGGTGAGAACGGCTGGCTGAAGGTTTGTCGCGGCTCGTTCCGTGCCTCCGATTCTAAGTTCGAGAAGATAGACCTCGGTGTAGAGAAAGGAGCCTATGAGTCACAATCAGCCCATCGTCGCATCTGGATTG
The DNA here is from genome assembly GCA_017961145.1 of Bacteroidaceae bacterium. GTDB lineage: Bacteria > Bacteroidota > Bacteroidia > Bacteroidales > Bacteroidaceae > Physcousia. Next base: position 6,161 of record JAGCXU010000006.1, read on the forward strand.
ATGCCGTCAAGGCACATGTTGACCCGAACTGCCCTGTTGAGACAGGCCACTCCTCCTGTACCGTCTGCAACCTCGGCAACATTGCCATCCAGCTTGGCCGACCGCTCGTCTGGAACCCCATCGTGCAGAAGTTTATGAACGACCCCGAAGCAACAAAGCTTCTTCACTACAAATACCGCGACGGATACTCCGTAGAGGTTTAGTAAGCCCCCTCCCCGCTCCCCCTTTGGGGGAGTGCTTCATTTCAATTAAACTGACCAAATGGCTTTCCGCCAGAACAAAGAAACTCCCGCGTCTCTCGACGCAGGAGCAGGGTGGCGCACCGATTTATTAACTTAAAAAACCAAATTTACTTTGATATTTATTGCTTTACGATTTCGTAGTTCGTCACGTCGCATTCCTGCATGATGCTCTTGATGCGGTCGATGTGCTTCTGCGGAGTGCCCTTGCAGACATTGATGCGGACGTGATGGTCCTTGCGGTTGACGGCTTCCTTCAGATGGATGCGGACGTTCTCCCACTTGCCAGTCCACGAGGTGTAGATGTAGTCGTGCCAGTCATAGCTCTCCTTGATGCCCTTGCTCTTCCAGATGGTGACAGGCTGATAAGCGCCTTTGGGCACAGTGCCGGTGAGAAGGATGGTCAGGTCTGGGTTGATGTTGCCCTTCACATCGGCGGGTATCTGCACGGGCTTGGTGACGAGGTTGATAGTCCTCGTACTCATGTATAGCTCTACCTTCTTTACGATGGAGGCTGGCTTGTCGAGCAGTTCATGGATGTCATGCTCTGTGCCGTCAATCTTTATCTTGACCCCGTTTGGCCTCAAGAAGGGGGAATGTCGTACCAGAGCATCTTCTCTAAAGGAGTCCCCGAAGGCATTCACCACCCACGTGCCTCGTGTCCAGGTCACGAGAAAGACTTCCCCGTCCTTTGACAATCTGATGAGCTTTTCATTGGCAATTGCCAGGCTGTCCGATATTTCCTCAGCTGTCTTCCTTGATGAAATGGCATGATAAGCAGCAAAGGACAGTCCTGTGACAAGGGCAGCAGCGATGAAGATGGCTGCGATGCGTGTCCAGCGGTGCAAAGGCCTTTTCTGCGTATAGTGCTTTCGCTCGAACCGCTGCCATGCGGCCTGCGCGTCTGCTTCCTCTGATGTATGTTCCCTGCGACAACCTTGTTTCGCAGCTACCATGAGGCGGTAGGCCTCGCGAGTCTCGACATCATGGTTAATGATGTCATGGATTTCCTGCTCGGAGTAAGCCGAGGGATTGTCGAGCATCTCCAAGAGTCGGCTGATGTTTTCGTTTGTCGTTTCCATAGCTTCTGTTGTTTAGGTTCTGAATTGTCTTTGCACACTCTGTATGGACTGGCTGAGATACTTGAAGACGGTCTTGAGGTTCATGTCGAGTCGGCTGGCGATGTCCTTCAGCTTCAAATCTTCCTCGAAACGGAGCCGGAAGATTGTGAGGTGCGGTTCCCGGAGATGGCTTTGTGCGTAGTCCCAGATAGACTCCACCGTCTGCATTCGCCCGTCGTCGTACTGCCTGTCAGCATCCACACCAATAGGGTAGAGCTGGCGGAACTGCTCGGCAAGCGTCTTCTGCCTGATGCGGTTGAGGCAGCCATTGCGTACTGCCGTCATCAGATAGGCTCTCATTTTCTCGTCGGCAGGAAGGATGTCGCTCTGCATGATCCGCACAAACACGTCCTGCACCGTGTCTTCAGCTTCCGCGTCGTCGTACAGGAGCGTTCTGGCCAGATGTAACATCTCGTTGTAGTGACGAAGGAAAAGCCCGTGAAGTATCGTTTTGCTGGTCATAGAATGTCGCTTTGTATCGTCCTCTTTCGAGGCTGTTTCTATACATAAGACAATTCAGCGCATCGTTTTTCTACGGAAAGGCAAAGTTTGTGCAATTTAAATGCGCGCAAACAAAACAAAATATGATTATCCGCAGGTCTTACCTGCGGATAATCATTAAACAACATTATTCGCTCTTCGGCTTGACTTCGTAGTTTATCTTCAGCAAGTTGTTCTTGCGTGAGGCCTCCCTTACGATGTGTCCCATCTGGTCGAACTCCTTTTCAGAGGTGAGGTTGATGACGGTCGGCTCGCCGCGGTGCTTGCTGAGCAGCTCCATTAGGTCTTTGGGATTGATGGGCTCCGGCTTGGCATGATTGATGCCGCAGGAGAGTCTGTCCTCGCTGTCGATGTGGATGTCGATGACAGTCTCCTTACCTGATTCGCTTGAAGGAGGTATGACCTGGTTGCTGTCTGGCAGTGGTCTCTCCCCCTGCTGCACGACTTCTTCAATTGTTTCTGTTGCCGTTTGGAACTCGGGTGTGGCAAAGGCACTTAGCGCCAATGCAATCATGGGGAGGACGTAGAGCACGCGGCTACGTCGGCTCCGCTTGGAATTTGTCTTTAGCATCATACTGATTCGCTTTTTAGTTAAACTGTGATTGAAATTATTAGCAAAGGTGTAGCTGTTGGCGCCGACAGCTTTCCTTATGACTAACTCGGAATAGGAATGGCAGGAGACTCCTTGACGAAGGACATAGTCGTCGGCTTCGTACTCATGCACGTCGCGGAGATACATCCCCAACAGATAGACGAAGGGGTTCCACCATTGCACGGCCTCAACGAGTGTGAGCAGGATGATGTCCAGGGAGTGACGGTAGAGGATGTGAGCCTTCTCGTGCAGGATAATCTCGCGTCCGTTCTCCTTGTGGTCGGCTTCGCTGATGACGATGTTGCGAAGCCAAGAGAAGGGAGCGACGTTCTCTGCGTGGCAATAGATGCGGATGCTGTCCTCCTCCTTCGCCCAGATGCTTCCGCGACGGATGATGCGTCCCATGGAAAGCACTTCGCGAAGGCGGATGCACAGGACTGCCGTCACGCCAATAGCATAGAGAATGCTGACGATGTAGAACCACGGGAAAGAGTCCTTCCCCTTTAAGGGGGAGTTAGAGAGGGTCTGTTCCACAGGAATGCCAGCTTGTATCAGTCCTTGCTCGATAGCTTGCACGGCAGGCATGTTGTCCATCGACAGACAGGAGAAGTTGCAGAGCGGCAATACGAGGCTCAGCAGCAGTATGGCAAGCAAGGTCATCCTGTTGAAGCGGAACATCTTCTCCTTGAACATCAGGAAGATGCCCGGCACAAAGAGCAAAGTAAGCAGGATGGCCGACTTGATGGCGTAGATGAGTAGGGCAGACATCATATCATTTACTATTTGACAATTTACAATTTACGATTTATTTACGATTTGGTAATTTGGCTATTTACAGCGCGGTAGCAAATTCTTCATTGACTTTCCCTTCGGTCGTCGAGCGTTGCTTCTTCATTCTTCACTCTTCATTATATCTTCCTCCAGTTCGTGCAGGAAGTTGATGAGTTCTTCCTCCGAAAGTTCCTCCTCTCGGATGAAGAAGCTGAGCATGGAGCGCAGGTTGCCTCCAAAGAAGGTGCGCTTCACGTCGTGCATGGCCTTGCGAACATATTCCCCCTTGCCAATCTTGGCGATGTAGTAGTGCGTCTTGCCCTCACCATCTTTCTTGAAATGGTCCACGAAGCCCTTCTCGTAGAGCGTCCGCATTTCTGTGGCAAGCGTCGTGTAGGCAGGCTTCGGGTCGAGCTGCTCGTAAATCTCGCGGGCAGAGACGGAGTGGTTGATGTCCCAAATGATGGACATGATGTCGTACTCCGTCTTGCTGAGGATGCTTTCTCGTCTGTTGTTCGTTTTCATCTTTGATTGTTTGGTGGTTTGGTCGTTTGGTGGTTTTGGTCGTTTAGTGGTTTGGGAAAGTTAGTTATAGACGCTGGTAATATCCCTAAACGACTAAACGACTGATTCCCTAAACGACCAGTTTCTGCTGCAAAATTATGGGGAAACAGAGAACGAAGCACAAAAATATGTCCTAAATCTTCAGCGAACGGTAGGAATTTAACTTTTATTAATAGAAATAGCTACATTCATGCTTAACAAAGTACCTACAAGTAAATGGCAAACGTCACGTGTGATGTTCGCCATTTACACGTGTGAAGTTTGCCAACGTCACACGTGATGTTTGTCAACGTCACGTGTGATGTTTTCGACCTTTGCCTGTAGAGTTGGCAAGTTGACTGGCGTCGAGCTAAAACATCCCTTTATTCTTCGAAGATTTCCGCGAGCTTTGCTTTCAGTTCTTCGCCTCGGAGATTGCGGACGATGATGTTGCCTTCGGGGTCGAAGAGCAGGATGTATGGGATGCCATTGAACTTGTAGGCTTCGATGGCAATGCGCTGGGAGTTGATGATTTGCGGGTAGGTGATGCCAAGTTCCTTGATGGCGGATTCGGTATGAGTGGGTTTGTCGGAAACGGCAACGCCAAGAACCTGCAAGCCTTTGCCTTTGTACTTCTCGTAGGCAGCAATGAGGTTGGGCGTTTCCTTTAGGCAAGGTTCACACCAGGAAGCCCAGAAGTCAACAAGCACATACTGCCCCCGTCCCACATAATCGCTTAGGCGTGTCGTCTTGCCTTGATAGACGACAGAGAAGTCTGTGAACGGCTTTGACGGGTCTTGCGGCTCGATGTGGTTCAGTTCAGCTTCTGCCTTATAGTCATACGTTTGCATCTCTGGCAAGCCAAGTGCCTTGCAGATGAGCGGCTCCAGTTCCTTAGCATCGTTCGATGTGGAGAGAATCGTGCCGTCACGGTCAACAAGGAACATACAGTTGCCGCCTGCGTTCTTCTCCCAGATGTTGTTCTCTTGGTTCAGTTCCAGCAGCGAGGGCCAGGGATAGCCGTCTTTCTCCACGGCCTTCTGCATGTCCTCGGCACTCCGCTCTGCTGCGATGGCGAGAACGGTGAAGCCTTTGTCCTTGTACTTCTCGTAGAGGGGAATCATGTCTTTGCTGTGCTGTCGGCACGGACCGCACCACGATGCCCAAAGGTCAACGAGCACCACCTTGTCCTTCATCAGCGAAGAGACGGCCACGAGCTTGCCGTCTGTGTCGCGCACCTGATAGTCGATGTAGGGCTTGCCAGGCTTCAGGTTCCATGCTGCCTCGTGCATGCGGATGAGATTATGCACAGGGTCTTTGGGGCGGAAGTTCTCGTAGGTCGTGTGATAGGTGTCGAGGCATCGCCTCATCAACTTACCATAATCGAGACCTTCCACGTCCCTGGCATAATTGCGCATGTCGTTTGCCAAGTCGTAGAGAGCATAAAGCATGGGGTGAGCCTTGTAGTATTCGCTTTCCCACACACGGTAGGCATCGTATAGCTTCTTGTATTCGTCATCATAAACCTTGTTGCGTGCCATCAGCAAAGAGTCCTCTTCTGGGTTCTTGCCTTGCTTTTGCAACTCTTCCACTAAGGGAAGGATTACTTTCTCGGCCTGCTTTGAAATCTCCTTCATCCTGCCGAGGTAAAGTTTCTCTGCCTCTGCATCCATCTTGACCTTCAGCATCTGTTCGCGACCGCCGCTTGTTACTTTCCATTTGTTGTCGTCGAAAAGCAACTTGACCGTCGCTTTGTTCTCGACGAGGAAATTCCCATATCTCCATGAACCATGCTGATATTGTTCCTCTAAGAACGCTGTGTAGAGGCACATCTTGTCGCTCTCGACATCGAGGGCAAAGTGTCCGTCGGCATCAGCCTTTGCCTTGACAAAGTTGTCGGACGAGTGGAGGTCAACGCCTACAGGGCAGACGATAACCGTCATCCCCTGAGTCTTGTCCTTCAAATGTCCTTCGATGTGGCACTTCACCTGTGCCTGTCCTGCTGTCCAAACAAGGGCAAGCAGAATGATGATGGCTTGTTTCATGATGACTACGTTTTATTCTTTTTACCTATATGTATAGACGCGTGAGGAAGAGAAATGTTTACATCAAGGGCGTTAAATAATCTAAAAAGAATAAATAAGAGTCGGTATTACCTTACCCTTGTATAGAAGGTCGAGGCAGGAAGGCCTTGTTTGTTGCGCAGGTCGGCATCCGTGAAGCCGCTCCAGCCGTAACGGACTGCGGTGGGCCACTTAACGGAAGGAGACGTAAGGAGAATCTTGTCGCCCTCTATCTTTATGTCGGCAGGATGGAACATGCCATCGTAGGCGGCAATCTCGAAGCCTCGCGTGCAGGTCAGGCTGTCGGCATTGTCGAAGCGAAGACAGATGTCGTTGTCCTTTCCGCGGACAGCAGAGCGCAAGGTCGGGCCTTCGCAAACCAACTCATGGCCGTAAGTGTGCTTCAAGGCTTGCAGGGCAAGACGCTCGCCTACAGGACGCTTCGTGCGGTAATGAACGTCATTTGCGTCTCCGAGGTCGCTGCTGACTACCATCGCAGTATGCTCAAGTGTCTGTGCCATGCGGCGTTGGCTGTCGCGGAAAGCAGGCCACGAGGGTCGTGGCAGGCTGCTGAGTTGGACGACATAGAAGGGCAGGGGATGCTTCTTGTGGAACTCGCTCCTCCAGCGCTGGGCAAAGAACTTTCGCCAGGATTGCTCAAGGAGCGTGAAGAGTTTCTCGTGTACCTCGATGTTGTGGGCATTACTCTCTCCCTGATACCAGATAACGCCACGGATGGGCAGATGACCGAGCGGCGCGATAGCAGCTTCGAAGAGGTAGGCGGGTTCGTAAGGATGACGTTGCTGAGGGTTATAGATTGGCGAATTCTTGTCGAGGGCGTGGGCGATGTTCTGCGTCATGCGACCTCGTGCCCAAGGCTGTCCGAAGTCGCCGTTGCGCCAGTCGCGCAGGATGTTCGGGAACTCCCATTCAAGCGTCGTGCGGTCAATCCAAGACTCCGTCGTAGAGCCTCCCACGGCGTTGCAGATGATGCCGATGGGCACGTCGGGCAGGCTGTCGCAAAGGACTCGGGCGAAGTTGAAGGCGACGGCAGAGAACTTGGCGACCACTTCGGGCGAGGCAGTCTTCCATCCCTGGAAGTCCATGTGTCGCAGTTCGTTCGTGAAGGCGAGCACGCTGTCGTCCCATTCCACGGCATCCGTCCTTGCGCGTGCGGGCATATTATATATATGTAGGCGACCAGAAAGACGTTTGGCATCGGCAAGGTCCTCGTCGAGCGTGTTGCATTGGTCCACGCGCAGCTCCATGTTCGACTGTCCGCTTGCCAGCCAAATGTCGCCAAAGTAGAGACTGTCTATCGTGAGCGTCTGCGGCTCGGCTTTCGTCAGGTTATCAAGAAGGTAGGGATACTTCTCGGGATAGTAGAAGTGGTAGTGGTCGGGGTTCAAAGGCGTGGCCGTGAACGTAAGGGTATAAGGGCCGCCAGCCTTCATGTCGGGCAGCTGAGCAGTCCACGCGCCGCTTGCATTCGAGAAGCAGTTGCTCTCGTGCACCACCTTTCCGTCGCAGGTTAAGGTCGCCTTGATGTTGCGACGGGCATCGGAAATGCCTTCAATCCAAATGGGTTCGCCACGCGGCAAGACCATTCCGCTGGAATAGACAGGCGGCAGTTGCAAGCCTCCGTAGTTGCCCGTAAGTGCCGAATAGACGGTCTTTGCGAGTATCTTCGCGCCTTCGGGATTGGGATGAAGGGCATCGGGGAAGAGGTCGGGACGTGAATGAAGCGGTTCATAGAGGTCAATGAGTTGTGCTCCAGAGCCTTGTGCAACTTGCTCGATGGCGCGCTGTATCTGCTTGTGCCAGTCGCGTGTGCCGCTCTGGAAGCGTGGGTGACGGTCGAAGATGGGCGTCATCTTGCAGACAAGGATGCGGGCTTCGGGATTCACCAAGCGGAAAGAATCAATCAGGGCGCGATAGTTCGGGATGAACTCTTCCTTCCAGTCGGGCCAGTTGCGAGGGTCTGTGTCGTTCAAGCCCAAATGTATGACCACCCAATCCGGCTTGAAGTCAAGCGCCTGATGGAACTCTTGTTGAAGAATGTAGGGCCGATGTCCCTTATATAATAAGGTAGCACCAGACTTGCCGAAGTTGCCCACCTCATAGCCCTCGCCCAGCATCTTCTGCAACTGCGAAGGGTAGCTCTCCGCTTCAGGATTGCTCAAACCGTAGCCGTAAGTGACGCTATTGCCCACGCAAGCCACCTTAATCTGCCCAAAAGCCTGAGCCACAAAGCAAAGGCACAAAGCCGTCGCAAAGAAAAACCGCCTCTTATCCATACTTAGAATTCGTTGCAATGTTGGAAGAAATCAATCTCGTCGAGCTCCTTCTTGAGCTGCTGTTCCTCTTCCGGCGTGATGTTCTGGAAGGGAGTACGATTGGGACCGAGGTCGAGGCCGATAAGCTTCATGATGCGCTTACCACCCACTATGTTTCCGCGGAAATGGCAGATGACGTTAATGACCTTCTGTGAGTAATCTTGTAGTTCACGCGCAGCCTGCAAATCACCTCTGTTCCAAGCGTTTATGATTCCAACCAAATTCTTTCCGTTATAGTTCGTCGTGCCTCCGATTCCGCCTTTTGCTCCACCCATAGCCAAGCAAGGAAGGATGGTTTCGTCCTGTCCGTGAAGCATGTCGAACTTGCCGTCAGCATAGAGTCGGCATTGGTTGTATTCGTACAAGCTCTCGAATGTGTACTTGATACCTGCGAAGTTCGGGATGCGACCATCAACTGCCTTGAGGAACTCGACCATAGGCAAGAATGCACCATTGAAGGCAGGAATGTGGTAGAAGTAGAAGGGTAGGGCTGGAGCGCCTGCTGCTATCTCCTCGCAATACTTGACGAGTTCCTCTATGCGGCCAATCTTCGGGAACGGCGGCGCCATTGCTCCGATGCCCCAAGCCCCTATCTGTTGGGCGTGCTCGGCAAGTTTGCGACTCTCTCGAACACAGCAACTTCCCACATGAACAATTACCTTGAAGCCTTCGGGAGCAGCCTTAATCCAAGCCTCGGCCAGTTGCATCCTTTCTTCTGGCGTAAGCATATACCCCTCACCGCTGCTTCCGTTGATGAAAACGCCCTTCAAGCCGTTCTTTTGCAACATCTTAGCATAGGCGGGGATGGGTTCCAAGTTCACATCGCCATTCTCGTAAAACGGAGTAAATGGCGCATCAATCAGTCCGATGATTTTTTCCATGGTTATAGTTGTTTAACTGGTTTTCGTGAACAAAGATAGCGATAATTTTTCAATTTGGAACATCGTTTGAACGATTTTTATTGAAAGTGTTTTCAAACATACCACAGTTAAAATGCAAACGTGGCACTATACGATTGCAAACGTAACACTATACGATTGCCATCATAACACGTCAAGTTTGCGAACGACACACTAGTGGTTTCAGACTTTTATTCGGAGATTTGAAATAAAACTTGTGTTTTCCCTTTGAATTTCCCTTGTTTTTTCGTACCTTTGCACGCGTTTTCGAAGACCACACACTACTTTTATATATATGGAACTAAACATGCTGACAGCCGTTTCGCCTATTGACGGGCGCTACAGAGGCAAGACTGAAGCTTTGGCGGCTTACTTTTCGGAGTATGCCCTGATTCGTTATCGTGTTCGCGTTGAAGTGGAATATTTCATCGCGCTCACGCATTTGCCCCTTCCCCAACTGAAGGATATCCCCGTCAGCGACGACCAGCTTCGCGACATCTACCGCAACTTTTCGGAACAGGATGCACAGCGAGTGAAGGACATCGAAATGGTGACGAACCACGATGTGAAGGCTGTGGAATATTTCATCAAAGAGCAGTTCGACAAGATTGGCGGCCTCGAACCCTACAAAGAGTTCATCCACTTCGGCCTCACCAGTCAGGACATCAACAATACCAGCGTTCCCCTCAGCATCAAGGAGGCAATGGAGCAAGTGTATTATCCTCTGCTCGAGGAACTTATCGGTCAGCTTGAACAGTTCGCAGAAGAGTGGAAAGATGTTCCGATGCTTGCCAAGACTCACGGTCAGCCAGCAAGTCCTACGCGATTGGGAAAGGAAGTGATGGTCTTCGTCTATCGCCTCAAGCGACAGCTCGAAATGCTTCGCGCATGCCCGCTCACAGCCAAGTTTGGTGGTGCGACAGGCAACTTCAACGCCCATCATGTTGCCTTTCCAGGCTACGACTGGCGCGAGTTTGGCCGCAACTTTACCAAAGAGAGCCTCGGACTCGAGCGAGAAGAATTTACTACCCAGATAAGTAACTACGATCCGCTAGGTGCGGTGTTCGACGCGATGAAGCGCATCAACACCATCATCATCGACCTCGACCGAGACTTCTGGCAATACGTCTCGATGGAATACTTCCGCCAGAAGATCAAGGCAGGCGAAGTCGGCTCGAGCGCAATGCCTCATAAAGTCAATCCCATCGATTTCGAGAACTCCGAAGGTAACCTCGGCATCGCAAACGCCATCCTGTCGCACCTCAGCCAGAAGCTTCCTATCAGCCGTCTGCAACGAGATCTGACCGACTCGACCGTGCTTCGAAATGTCGGAGTTCCTGTCGGACACATGCTCATCAGCATCAAGAGCACCCTGAAAGGCTTGCGAAAGCTCGTCCTCAACGAAGAAGCCATTCGTCGCGACCTGGAAGGATGTTGGGCAGTTTGCGCGGAAGCCATTCAGACCATCCTGCGCAGAGAAGCTTATCCGCATCCCTACGAAGCCTTGAAAGCCCTGACTCGTACGGGCAAAGGCATCGACGAGGCAACAATCAAAAACTTTATTGAAGAATTGAACGTCAGCGAATCCGTGAAGGAAGAGTTGCGAGCAATTACCCCGTACACATATACGGGAATATAGAAAAACACATTAACTCACAAACCTTTAAAAGAAATGACTAACGAAGACAACTGGAGAGAGAAGTTCTCCGAATCAGAAAACGGCGATCGCCGAGACGGCTATCGTCCGCAGAGTTACAACAACGACAGACAAAATGGCTACGGACGTCCGATGCGTCCACGCATTCATCGCGAAGGCGGCTATCAGTCTCGCGAGGGTGGCTATCAACCTCGTGAAGGCGGTTATCAGCCTCGCCAGAACAACTATAATCGCGAAGGCGGCTATCGTCCTCGCTACAATCGTGAAGAAGGAAACTATCAGCATCGCGAAGGTGGCTATCAGCCTCGTCCTCGATACAACCGCGAAGGCGGCTATCAGCCTCGTGAAGGCGGCTATCAACAGCGTGAAGGCGGCTATCAGCCTCGTCCTCGATACAACCGCGAAGGCGGTTACCAACCACGTGAAGGCGGTTACCAACCTCGTCAGGGCGGCTACAATCGTCGTCCTCGCATTGGAAGCTACAATCCTCATGCCAAGTACAGCATGAAGAAGCAAATAGAATATAAGGAAACTCACATCGATCCGGACGAACCAATCCGCTTGAACAAATACCTCGCCAATGCCGGCGTTTGCTCTCGTCGCGAAGCTGATGAATTCATCCAGGCTGGCGTCGTTAAGGTTAACGGCGAGATTGTGACTGAACTCGGCACGAAGGTGAAGCGCTCGGACGAAGTGCATTTCCATGATCAGCTTGTCAACATCGAGAAGAAGGTCTATATCCTGCTGAACAAACCAAAGGATTACGTGACGACTGCCGACGATCCGCAGAACCGCAAGACCGTGATGGATCTCGTGAAGGGCGCTTGTCGCGAACGCATTTATCCGGTAGGTCGTCTCGACAGAAACACTACTGGCGTGCTTCTCCTCACGAACGATGGCGAGTTGGCTACCAAGTTAACGCATCCTCAGTTCCTCAAGAAGAAGATTTATCACGTCTATCTCGACAAGAATGTTACGGCTGCCGATATGAAGCAGATTGCTGACGGCATCGAACTCGAGGACGGAGAGATTCATGCAGATGCCATCGACTATGCGAGCGAAACAGACCGCAAGCAGGTAGGCATCGAGATTCACAGCGGAAGGAATCGCATCGTGCGTCGCATCTTCGAGCATCTCGGTTACAAAGTCATCCGTCTCGACCGCGTTTACTTTGCCGGCTTGACGAAGAAGAATGTCCGTCGTGGCGATTGGCGTTTCCTGACAGAGCAGGAGGTCAACATGCTGAGGATGGGAGCGTTTGAATAGAGTTCATAGTTCATAGTTAAGAGTTCATAGTTATGAAACGTACGAAAGTTATTGATGCTCTCAAGAGCACAGCATATGGAAATGATATTTGCGTGAAGGGTTGGGTGCGCTCGAAACGTGGCAGCAAAGGCATCTTCTTCATTGCCCTGAACGATGGCAGCACCATCAAGAACATCCAGATTGTAGGCGATGATGCCAACTTCGAAGAGGAAACCTTGAAGCGCATCACGACTGGCGCCTGCTTGAGCGTTGTCGGCAAACTCGTGGAGAGCCCTGCTGCCGGTCAGGCGAGCGAGGTTCAAGCTACAACCATCGAGATTCTTGGCGATTGCGACAACACCTATCCTTTGCAAAAGAAAGGCGCAAGTTGGGAGTATCTCCGCACGGTAGCTCACCTGCGTCCTCGCACCAACACCTTCGGTGCCATCCTTCGCATTCGCCACAACATGGCGATGGCCATCCATACTTATTTCCACGAGCACGGCTACTTCTACTTCCACACGCCGCTCATCACGGCTTCGGACTGCGAGGGTGCCGGCAATATGTTCCAAGTGACGACCAAGAACCTCTACGACCTCAAGAAGGACGAGCAAGGCAAGATTATCTACGACGACGACTTCTTCGCAGAGCAGACTTCCTTGACCGTTAGTGGTCAGCTCGAGGGCGAGCTTGGCGCGACTGCTCTTGGTGCCATCTACACGTTTGGTCCTACCTTCCGCGCTGAGAACTCCAACACGCCTCGACATCTTGCCGAGTTCTGGATGATTGAGCCCGAGGTTGCTTTCCTCGACCAGGAAGAGCTGATGGACCTCGAAGAGGACTTCATCAAGTACTGCGTTCGTTGGGCACTCGACAACTGCAAGGACGACCTCGAGTTCCTCAACAAGATGATTGACAAGACTCTTCTCGAGCGCCTCGAAGGCGTCTTGAAGGAAGACTTCGTCCGCTTGCCTTATACCGAAGGCATCAGGATTCTGCAGGAAGCCAGACAGAACGGCAAGAAGTTCGAGTTCCCCTGCGAATGGGGCGACGACCTTGCAAGCGAGCACGAACGCTATCTCGTCGAGGAGCACTTCAAGAAGCCTGTCATCATGACCGACTATCCGCGCTCCTTCAAGTCCTTCTACATGAAGCAGAACCAAGAGACTGCTGACGGCGGAAGCATCGGTTACAAGGGCGCTGTAGCTCCTGGTCCCACCATGCAGGGCACCGATGTGCTCTTCCCCTCGATTGGCGAGATTATTGGCGGCAGCGTTCGCGAGGAGAACTACGACAAGCTGATGGCCGAGGTGGATCGTCGCGGTATGGACCTGACTCATCTGTGGTGGTATCTCGATACCCGCAAGTACGGCTCTTGTCCTCATGCTGGCTTCGGTCTTGGCTTCGAGCGTCTCATCCTTTTCGTGACTGGGATGCAGAACATTCGCGATGTCATTCCGTTCCCCCGTACTCCCAGAAACGCAGAGTTCTAGTTCAGTTTGCTGCATAACACTTGTTTTCAATAGAGAGAGCCCCATCGCCATGGCGGCTCTTTTTTGTTTGCTGTGAAGTTGTTCAACATAACGTGTTAATTGCGCACTTTAACGTGTTACGATGCCCACCATCGCAGGGAATCCGGAGCCTCAGCCCTTGCAGAGAAGTTGATCAGGTTTCTGTGCGAAGAGACTTTATCTCTTAATTCCACTACAAAGGTACGAAAATTTTCCGACACTACCAAATTTCGGGCATCGATTTGGGGCGATTTTCAGCAGCAATATGAGCGATTTTTGCAACGCATTGATTTTCAGCTCTGTACAACCGTACAAAACGTACAAGCGAAAAAAAGACACACGAGGTTCGCTATATATATATTATTAAGGAAATAATTACTTATTATATAATATAATATATAGTCTTCGCATTTCTCAAAAAAATGGTTGTACGTTTTGTACGGTTG
>JAGCXU010000033.1 GCA_017961145.1 Bacteroidaceae bacterium
CCCCAGAATCGCACGAAATCCCTCCGACGTACATTTGTACCACCGAGGCAAAAATTCGCGCTCTACGGTGCCTTAAAATGAGCCGTTAAAATTCTTTGAATTTTACCTTCTCAAAATCGAGCTACAAACCCTATAGCTATCCTGTCGGAATTTTTAAGCATTTAAGCAAATAAAACATTGCTTAAAAAGAGACACAGATATATTATAGAAACGAAGCGGCGAGCCTGACTGTCATGCCAAAACCCGCCGCTTTTTACTATATCAACAATTACTCTTTACTTCGTGCTGAACTTGTAGATGGTGGTGGTCAGGTACTCTTCGCCGGGACGAAGGGTTGTGCTGGGCCATTCGGGATGGTTGGGGCTGTCGGGATAGTGCTGCGTCTCGAAGCAGAAGGCGCTGCGACGAGGATACTTCACGCCCTTCTTGCCAACGAAACTGCCGTCCAGGAAGTTGCCTGCATAGAACTGCACGCCTGGCTGGTCGGTAAACATTTCCATCTGGATGCCGCTGTTCGGGTCGTAAAGACTTGCGAAGGCCTTGGTGATGTCGCCGGGATTGTTGAGAATCCAGTTGTGGTCGTAGCCGTGACCGTTCACAATCTGCTGGTTGCTCTCGTCGTCGATGCGGTCGCCAATAGCTGTGGGGGTGCGGAAGTCGAAGGGAGTGCCTTCTACGTCGAGCACTTCGCCCGTAACTGCCACGTCGGCATCAACAGCCGTGAACTTGTCGGCATCAAGCCAGAGTACTTCGTCGAGGCAATCCTTCGAGCCGTCGCCACTAAGGTTGAAGTAGCAATGGTTGGTGAGGTTCAGGACAGTTGCCTTGTCCGTTGTGGCGAAGTAGTTGATTTGCAGAGCGTTGTCGTCAGTAACGACGTAGGTTACGATGACGTTGATGTTGCCGGGATAGCCGTCCTCGCCATCAGCGCTGCTCGTGCTGAATGCGATGCTGCGGTCGTCGAGAGGCTCGGCCGTCCAGATGCGGTTGTGGAAAGCAATCGGGCCACCTCCATGCAAGCTGTTGGGACCGTTGTTGATGGGAAGCTGGTAGCTCTCGCCGTCAAGCGTGAACTGACCTTTCGCGATGCGGTTGCCATAACGGCCGATGAGGGCACCGAAGTTGCAGCCTTCCGCACCATACTTCTCGTAGTCGGCAATGTTGTCGTGGCCGAGACAAACGTCCGTCATGTTGCCTTCCTTGTCAGGAACCATAATGCTGACGATTCGACCGCCAAAGTTGGTGAAGCACACTTCCATTCCGTTCTTGTTGGAAAGGACATAGAGAGCCGTAGAGTCGCTTTCGAAATCAGCGTAGTTAAGACCCGAGAGCGTGAGACCTTCCGCACTCTCTGCATTGCCTGCACTTTTACTTTCGCAAGAAGTCAGACAGAATCCTGCAACGATTGCTGCAAGACCAAGGAAAAGATTCTTCTTCATGATTAATAAATTAGTGTGTTTGTTCGTAACTTTCTGCCACAAAGTTACAATTATACAAGTAAAATGCAAAAGAAATACAACAAAATGTTGCTTTGTATTGTAAAATCAGTTATCTTTGTAGGCAAATATAGGAAAACTAAACATGACACATCTTACTAAAACATTCAAACCGCTCCTCGCAATTGTCTGCAGCATATGTCTGTGGAATTGCACAGAAAACATCGACACATCGGCTCGATACGTCTTCACCGAAGAGACCATCATGAGCTATCTGGAGAAGCACGAAGCCTACAGCAGCTACGTTGACATCCTGCGAAAAGTGAACATCAGCAAACTAAGCGACTCGAAGGTAAGCCAACTGCTGAGCGCACGAGGTGTCTATACAGTCTTCGCTCCCAACAACGAAGCTGTCCAGAAATATCTGGAAGATTTGGTAGAAGAAGGACTCATCCCAGAAGCTTCGTGGGACGCATTCACTAATGAGCAGAAACTGGACTCCATCCGCAAAGTCATTGTCTATAACAGCATCATAGACGGTGGAGATGAGGTCGATGCCTTCTTCAATACCGATAACTTCCCCAACGACAAAGACGAGTTCATCCTCGGAACGCTCAACGACAAGAAGCTATCCGTAAGGAAGCCCGCCAACAAACCCGACAGTATTTACATCAACGACGACTGTCCCATCAGCATCAAGGAGCGCGACATCCTGTCCATCAATGGCGTCATCCATCAGATGGAAAAGGTTATCGCACCCAAAGACGTCACGGCAGCAAGCTACATCCAGCAATGCCTCGACGAGAAGAAGGACGGCTTCTACGCTTGCTTCCGCGTCATTCAGGCTTGTGGTTTACTCGACACACTCAAGGCAGTTCGCGACGAGAAATATGAGGAACTTTACCAGACAGGGCAGATACCCGACCTGGAAGGCATGATGGGCATTGGTTTTGCAGAAGGCGAAATCGGTTATGCACCCAAGCATCGCCTTTACGGCTTTACCATCTTTGCCGAAACCGACGACTTCTGGCGTAGTCAGGGCATCGATCCTGCCGATCCCGATTTGCTCGAGATACTCACGCAATGGATTCTCGACAACCATCAGTACAGCGACGACGATGTGTTTACGACAGACGAGAACTATGCAAAAGAGGAAAACCTGCTTTATCAGTGGATTACCTATCACATATTGCCCATGAAGATTCCGAAAGGAAAACTTGTCTTCCACCTCAATGAGTTTGGTTATAACCTCAGCAAACCCGAAGCTTATTCCATCCCCGTCTATGAGTTCTACACGACCTTGGGCAGGCGTCGCCTCTTCAAACTGACCGAAAGTGGAGCCAGCAACGGTATCTGGATCAATCGATTCCCCATTACGGACAACAGCCGTCACGGCACAGGCAACGAGATTGGCTGTGACCCGGACAAGGTAGGAAGCCGCGTGGAGACCGATTCTCCCTTGGCTGTTCTCAACGACATGACAAACTGCAACATCTATCCCATCAGCGCAGCCATTTCATACAACGACGACGTGCGTAACAACCTACAGAAGAACCGCATACGCTTCGACGGAATGAGCCTCTTCCCAGAAGCCATGAACAACGACATCAGGCTGAAGAAAGCTTCCGAAGAACGCTATAAACACGTCTACATCCCGAATACCGTTCGCACCTACAACTATTTTGAAAACATGCAACAGAATGCCGACATGAACTTCGTCTACTACAACGCATGGAACGATGACTGGTGCAATCTCCACCGAGACGAAATGAAGGCTGTGGGCCGATTCGAGGTAATGTTCAAACTTCCGCCAGTACCGCGTCGTGGAACATATGAGGTTCGTTACAAGGTTCTTGCTAATGGCAACCGTGGCGTGGCTCAGATTTACTTCGGTTCAGACCCGGACAAACTGCCCGTTGCAGGTATTCCCATGGATTTGACAATGGACTGCAGAAACGAACTGGATGCCAGAAAAGTAGGTTGGGAACGCGACACGGATGACGAAGACTACTGTGCTGAAATCGATAAGAAGATGCGTAACAACGGCTATATGAAAGGCCCGAAGTCTATCAACTCCAATGACGGTACAGAACGCGACTGGAACGACCGCGAGAACATCCGTCACATCTTTGTGCGTCAGACGCTCGATCCTAACGAAACATACTACATCAAACTCAAGTCCGTTCTCGACTCAGACCGCAAGGAGTTCTACATGGACTTCATTGAATACTGCGCAAAGGAGATTTACGACAATCCCGAGAAACCGGAAGACATCTGGTAAAGTTGGCAACGACACACGTTTAATTAACAAACTACCCCTGTTAAGTTCGCAATCTTAACAGGGGTAGTTTTGTATCTTGGCACGCCTCGTCTATCCGACAATCCATTTGCTTCCGGGCAGGAAGGATATGAGTTTCGTCGTGATGGCACAACAGATGAAGCTCAGAATCGCAATAACTGGAATGGCTGCCCATACTGGGATAAGCGGTTCTGCTTGATTTCCGTTCACGAAATAAACTGCAATGGGAGCCAGAAAGAACAGGTGCATCAGGTACATGCCGAAACTCAGCTTGGAGAGCGACGTGACGAGTCGTGGCGCAGGACTCTTTATGGCAGAGAACATCAGGAAGAGTCCGTAGGTAGCCAGCAGCACATTCAGGGTGCAGAACTCCCAACTCCATTCGAGCATAGGCGTTTCGATGGCAACACCTGGCACTCCTTTCAGCCAAAAACTCCAAGCCGTGAAAGCCGCTCCAACAAGGAAGCAGACAAGACCTATGCTGATGCGTTTCTTACTATCCCACGTCAAATGGAAGCGGATATAGTGCGCCAAGACGAGATATCCCAGATAACCCGAGCAGTACCAAAGCATGTGGAAACCATTCCAGAAACATTCTCCCCACAACTCTTCACTTACAAAACGATGCAACCAAGGCATAATCGTCGAGAAGGTAAAGATGTAGAGGAAGATGCGTTCCTCCTTTGCGGAAGCTTTCTCAAGCCAGGGCGAAACGACGGGAATAATGAGATAGAGGCTGATGAGAGGGTACATAAACCACAGATGTCCTGCCATCGATGGGAAATTCCACGGCAAGCGGCAGAAATCGTTCCACGATGTCTCCCACGTCATACCGCCCCAAGCCAGCGGCAGGAAGCAGTAAAGCAGCATGAAGATAATCATCGGTGGAAGGATTCTCAAAGCGCGTTTGCGGTAGAAATCCATCATGCTCATGCCTGGTTTCATCGGTACGAGCAGAAACGCACTGATGGTCATGAACAGAGGTACTGCAGTTCGTCCGAGTCCACCATCATAGAAGGCTACCCAGAACCTGTTTGCTTCGTTGGCGAGCTTCGAGACGTTACCGGCCAAGCCACTGTCGTCGGCACCATAAAAGTTCTCGCTGGCATGCACCAGCATTACCATAAAGCAAGCTACGACGCGTATCCAATCGACAAACGCGACGCGTCCTTCAACCTTCTCTTTCATTGCTTTCTGAGTTATTCGGAATGTTCTGGATATTTTGACTACTCGGATTATTCAGCTCGTTCTGCGGCTTCTTTATCGAAGCACAAATAATCTTGCGCACTTTCATAGGTTGTTCGATGCAATGCACTTGGTGAGAGGTGCCGCCACTACCCACCATCTCTACACAACCGGTTCCGAGAAACCTTTGCCACAAAGACTGATAGAAGTTCACAGTCTCAATTCGTGCAAGCGGAATCTCCGTCATCTTGATGTTGAAGATGCCATCCTTCTGCACAAAACGAGTATCTGTAACGGCAAACTCACTCCTGGTTCTGACGATTCGTCCGATTATCCAAATGAAGAATGCCAGCACGAGAAGTGCGATGCCCAGATAGAAGAGCGTAGTCTTTTGCTCAGGATATTTGTAGTAAGCCAACGCTATGGAGACTATACCACAAATGGTGAAAAGGAGTGAAAAGAACAGGTATCTGAAGATGTAGGACCAATGAAGACGTCCTTTGAAGATGATAGTTTCGCCCTCTTCGAGGCTTTGTTTAATATAATTAGCCATAGTTTTTATGTTTTTCTCCTGCAAAGATAGTGCGTTTTGGCTTACGAAACAAGAAACACAGCAGAAACTTTATCACTATTATTCTTTGTTTACCTAAAAAAACATATCTTTGCAGAACAATACCTTATTATATTTATATGATTCGCTTCCCATATTTCGCACTCACGCTACTGGTTTTTGCCTGGACAATGTCGGCTCGTGCTTCGCTCTACATCGTAGGTTCTGCCATCAATTCTGGTTGGACTCGCCAACCCATGACGGAGCAAAGCAGTGGTGTCTACACATGGGAAGGCTACCTCTTTCATGGTGGCGAATTGAAGTTCATGACAGAAGCATCCGACTGGGGCAACCATTGGGGACCGTCCGTCAGCAACGCCACGCTTGGCAGGGGAACACAGCGCATTACCCTGCATACAAGTGGAGATTACAAATATCGGGTTGACAACATCGGCCGGTGTATTGTGCAAGTTGACACAGGCAAGAAAGAGATACAGGTTGCCGACGCGAGTGGCAATCTGCCAACAACTCGCCTCTATCCGCTCTTCCTCTACCCCATCGGCACAGCCGTAAGCACGTCTTTCTCCGATAAAAACGACTATGCGTTGCACGAAGACACACCCGACGGAGGCACCTATAGCGGCTTGCTTACACTCGCTTCGGGAACATTGATGTTGCATAGTAAACCCTACAAGAAATCGGCAACACAGCGAACCATCACCCCCATGCTGGCTTCGGGAGCAACAATAAAGTTGCCGAAACTCAGAAACAGCATTGAGACGGACAAATGTTGCTACAGTCCCGGAGAAACAGTTACCCTGAGC
>JAGCXU010000034.1 GCA_017961145.1 Bacteroidaceae bacterium
GAGAATCGGTCAGGAAGAGAACCAAAGACTGCGCAATCTCAAGGAAACGCTCCAGCAGAAAGTCATCGGTCAGGACGAAGCAGTAGCAATGGTTTCGAGAGCCATTCAGCGTAGTCGCGTTGGACTGAAAGACCCACAAAGACCTATCGGAACCTTCCTCTTCGTTGGTCCGACTGGTGTGGGCAAGACATATCTCGCAAAGTGCCTTGCAGAAGAGCTTTTCGGAAAAGCAGATGCCATCATTCGCATCGATATGAGCGAGTACATGGAGAAGCATACGGTCAGCAGAATGGTTGGTGCTCCTCCAGGATATGTCGGCTATGATGAAGGCGGTCAACTCACCGAACAAGTTCGCAGAAAGCCTTATTCCATCGTGCTTCTCGATGAGATTGAAAAGGCACACAGCGATGTCTTCAACCTGCTTTTGCAAGTGATGGACGAAGGCAGACTGACTGACGGCAACGGCAACACGATTGACTTCCGCAACACCGTCATCATCATGACCAGCAACTGCGGTTCGAAGCAGATTCGCGACTTCGGCAGAGGTGTTGGTTTCCAAAACGAGACAGACACGACAACTGGCAAGAAGCAGAACCGCGACATCGTGAAGAAAGCCCTCGACAAGCAGTTTGCACCCGAGTTCATGAATCGCGTGGACAACATCGTTTACTTCGACCACCTTTCGCAAGAAGACTTGCAGAAGATTGTGGACATCGAACTCCGTCCTCTTCTCGACCGCATCAACGAGATGGGTCACAGCCTCGAAGTCAGCAAGGAAGCTCGCGAACTGCTTGGCAAGAAGGGTTACGATGTGCAATTCGGTGCCCGTCCCCTCAAGCGAGCCATTCAGGATCTGATTGAAGACCCAATCTGCGAAATCCTGATGAGCGAAGGAACGGAAGAAGGAATGCACCTGAAAGCAGAATTAGACACAGAAAACAAAGACAAGGTTTTAATTACAAAATAAGACATGAAACAAGGTAACATCGGGGTTACAACCGAGAATATCTTCCCCGTCATCAAAAAGTTCCTCTATAGCGACCACGAAATCTTTATTCGCGAAATCGTAAGCAATGCAGTCGATGCCACTCAGAAGCTCAAAACCCTTGCTGGAAAGGGCGACTTCCAGGGTGAGATGGGCGACCTGAAGATTCGTGTCAGCATCGATAAAGACGCCAAAACCATTACCGTTAGCGACAATGGTATCGGCATGACGGCTGACGAAATCGAGAAGTACATCAACCAGATTGCTTTCTCGGGAGCCAACGACTTCCTCGACAAGTACAAGGACGACGCAAACGCCATCATCGGCCACTTCGGCTTGGGCTTCTACTCGTCGTTTATGGTGAGCAAGCAGGTCGATATCATCACAAAGAGCTATCAGGACGCTCCTGCCGTGAAATGGAGTTGCGACGGAAGTCCTTCGTTCACTTTGGAAGAAGTGGAGAAGGCTGAGCGAGGCACAGACATCGTGATGCACCTCGACGATGACTGCCTCGAGTTCCTCGAAAAGGACAAGCTGGAAGGACTGCTCCGCAAGTATTGCCACTTCCTGCCTGTTCCCATTGCTTTCGGCAAGAAGACTGAGTGGAAGGACGGCAAGCAGGTTGATACCGACGAGGATAATATTATAAATAATGTAGAGCCTTTGTGGGCAAAGAAGCCCGCCGACCTCAAGGACGAGGACTACAAGGAGTTCTACCGTCACCTCTTCCCGATGGCTGACGAACCGCTCTTCTGGATTCACCTCAACGTCGATTATCCCTTCAACCTGACCGGCATCCTCTACTTCCCGAAGATAAAGAACAACCTCGACATCCAGCGCAACAAGATACAACTCTATTGCAACCAAGTCTTCGTGACTGACGCTGTGGAGGGCATCGTGCCTGAGTTCCTGACACTTCTGCATGGTGTCATCGACTCGCCCGACATCCCTTTGAACGTCAGCAGAAGCTACTTGCAGAGTGATGCAAACGTCAAGAAGATAAGCAGTTACATCACGAAGAAAGTGAACGATCGACTGGCTTCCATCTTCAAGAACGAACGCGAGGACTTCGAGAAGAAGTGGGACGACATCAAGATCTTCATCCACTACGGACTCCTGACCGAAGAAGACTACTTCGACAAGGCTAAGGCTTACTTCCTGTTGAAAGACACCGAAGGCAAGCACTACACACTCGACGAGTACCAAGCCCTCATCAAGGACCAGCAGACGAACAAGGACGGCCAGCTCGTCTATCTCTATGCCAACGACCCCGACGCACAATACACCTACATCGACGCAGCCAAGCAGAAAGGCTACAACGTCCTGCTCATGGATGGTCAGCTCGATGCTCCGCTCGTCGGAATGCTGGAGAGGAAGCTGGAGAAGACGTCATTTACGAGGGTTGATGCCGACGTTGTGGAACGACTCATTCAGAAGGAAGAAACCAAGCGCGAGAAGCTCGAAGCAGAGCGCTCGGACAAGCTCTCCATCGTCTTCCGCTCGCAAGCGCCCAAGACTGAGAAGATGGACTTCAACGTCGAGGCTCAGGCTCTTGGCGAAGACCAGTTGCCAGTGATGATGACCCAGAGCGAGTACATGCGAAGAATGAAAGAGATGGCACGCTTGCAGCCTGGAATGGCCTTCTACGGAGAGATGCCCGACATGTACAACATCATCCTCAACACCGACTCGCCTCTCATTCGCGAGGTGCTCGAGGACTGCGAGAAGAACACTTCCGAAGCCCTGAAACCCATCGAATCGGAACTGAAAGGACTGAATGCCCGACAGGCAGTTCTGCGTCAGGAACAGGACAAGAAGAAGCCTGAAGAGATTACGCAGGAAGAGAAGGACGACCTGAAGAAGTGCGGCGAAGACATCCGAGCAGAGCAACAGAAGCGCGATGATGTGCTGAAAGGCTATGCCGAGAAGAACGACCGCGTGCACCAGCTCATCGATCTCGCTCTCTTGCAGAATGGGCTCTTGAAGGGCGAAGCACTTACCCGCTTTGTGAAAAGAAGCGTGGAGATGATTAAGGGTTAGAGATTGGGCGAACTTGGCGTGTGACGTTGGCAATCGTATAGTGTTACGTTTGCCAACGTATAGTGTTAAGTTGGGCGATTTAACGTGTGAAGTTTGGAGACTTCACTTGAGAACTACACGAGCGCCACACATTTTGGCGAGTTCCTTGACGAGTTTGGACTTCTCGTTGAACTCATTCAGAAGCTGACGATATCTGTCTTTGTCCTCCTTCGCTTCTGGCCGCTTCATTTGCTCGATGATGTCCTGCAGCGACTTCTGCACAATGCCTAGTTTGTAGCTGGCAATCAGGCTGGGCACAACCTCGTCGAGTCGTTCTTCGGAAGAGGGTTCTTCAGTTTCTTCCTGATTAGGGAGAGCCTTCGTGTTAGGCGTTCCGAACAATTTGCTCAACTCAACAGAATCTGTTCCCAACTTGAGCGAGAGTTCGCGAATCTGCTCGTCGGGATGGCTGATGAAATACTGCTCGGCACGGAAGTTTGGCTTGTGCGAACGCTCCACAGCCTCTTCGAGTATCTGCCGATAAATGGGCGTTTGCAGCTGGATGTCGTCGTCCTTGAGACTAAGGGAAATGTACTCGGCCACAGTCAAAGGCACTTCGTTGCCATTCTCGTCGTCAATATAGCACATCACCTTCTCGCCATTACGGATAATCATTTGAGCGATAGGGGATTCAGACACCAGACCCACTCCCAACTTCTCCCTTGCAGGGAGAGGGGCAGAGACTTTTTCTACGGAGGAACTATTTGCTCCTTCCCGAGGCTGCTCTTTCTTTCTCTGCGCATTCACAGCCGCTGCGATAAGCCTTTCGGGCATATTCAACTGCTTGGCTGCATGACGGATATAGATGGTGCGCTTTATCTCGTCTGGGATGATAGCGATACTTTCAGCCACATTATGGATGAGTCGCTCCTCGGCATCGGGTTCGTCCTTCTTGCCATCCAAAGCGTGCGAGGCTTTGAAAGTGATGAAATCGACCTGATTGTCCTGCAAATATTGCTGATATTCAGTCGCAGAATGCTTTTGTGCAAAGCTGTCGGGGTCTTCTCCATCAGGCAAGAGAAGCAATTTGACGTTCATTCCTTCCGAGAGCAACATGTCTATGCCGCGTTCGCTTGCCTTTATGCCAGCACTGTCACCATCGAAAATGACCGTGATATTGCTTGTAATACGGTGGATGAGGTGAATCTGTTCAGCCGTGAGAGCAGTTCCCGACGACGAAACGACGTTCTCTATTCCCTGCTGATGCATAGCCATCACATCGGTATAACCCTCCACAAGGTAGCAAAGGTCTGCCTTTCGAATGGCTTGTCGCGCTTGGAAGAGGCCGAAAAGCTCCTTCCTCTTGCTGTATATGATGCTTTCGGGCGAGTTCTGATACTTGATGGCAACACCCTTTGTGGCAGCATCAAGAACGCGTCCTCCGAAGCCTGCAACACGACCACTTGCCGTAAAGATGGGCCACATCACACGCCCGAAGAATCGGTCTCGCAGTTTACCATCTTCGCGCTTGAAGCTCAAGCCGGTTCCCACACTCAGTCGTGGCTCCATTTCATTTTGGTTGTTCACGAGATAGCGCTCTTGATAACCAGCTTTCAAAGCTTCTTCCGAGAGTGAAATCTTCTTGCTGTTGGGGCAATAACCCACTTGGAACTTCTCCAATATGTCGTCCCTGAAACCTCGATTTCGGAAGTAAGCCAGGCCGATTGCTTTGCCGTCTTGGGTTTCCCAAAGCTGCTTCTTGAACCAGTCGCGCGCCCATTCGTTGAGGATGAACATGCTCTCGCGGTCGCCTCTCGACTGAATCTCTTCCTGCGTCAACTCTTTTTCCTCAATCTTGATGCCGTACTTCTTTGCCAAATAGCGAAGAGCATCGGGGTAGGAGAGTTGCTCGTGCTTCATGATGAACCCCACAGGACTGCCACCTTCGCCACAAGCAAAGCACTTGCAATAGTTGCGGGCAGGCGACACCATGAACGAAGGCGTGCGGTCGTCGTGGAAGGGACAAAGCCCTTTCAGGTTGGCACCGGCACGCTTCAAGGTAACGAAGTCGGAGACGACGTCCACGATGTTTGCGGCATCAAGAATCTTGTCAACGGTAATCCTATCAATCATGCTTTCTGGTTTTACAGGCTTTTACTGGAGGTTCTAGTTTTCATCATCCATGTCGAACTCAAAGTCGCCAAAGAACTCGGGCACTTCGCTCTGGAAGTCATCAAGGCTGCGGCGGTCTTTCTTAGTGGGACGACCTGTTCCTTTGGCTCTGCCAACGAAGCCGCTTATCTTGCTCATCTCGAGGATTTCGTACTGGTCGGGCGTCGTGACGTTCTCCAATATCTCAGGAATGAGCTTGGCTCCGACGCGCCGTTCGATGGGTTGAAGCACTCGGAAGCTGTAGGTGATAGGGGCTTTGCGAACGCTTACCACATCGCCAGCCTTAATCATTCGGCTTGCTTTGAGCTGCGTTCCGCCCATGCTCACTTGCCCTTTCTTGCAAGCAGCAGCAGCGATGGTGCGCGTCTTGAAGATGCGAGCAGCCCACAGCCATTTGTCTATCCGAGCCTCGTTATTCATTTGCTACCAGTCGGCATATGTTCACGACAGTCATCATCGCCTTTTCCATGCTCTGGATGGGCACGAACTCGTGGCGACCGTGGAAGTTAAGTCCGCCAGCGAATATGTTGGGGCAGGGAAGACCTTTGAAGCTAAGCTGAGCGCCGTCGGTGCCTCCTCTGATGGGCACGACGTTGCAGAAGCCGCAAGCCTCCTCGATAGCCTGCTTGGCGATGCCTGTCACCTGAGGCTTATCTTGCAGTTGGCTCAACATATTATAATACTGGTCCTTCACCTCAGCCTTCACCGTACCCTCTCCATACTTAGCATTAAGCTTCTCGGCAAGGTCGAGAACAACTTGTTTGCGACGCTTGAAGATATCTGTGTCGTGATCGCGAATAATGAAGGAGAGCTGAGCCTCTTCTACGGTGCCGCTCATGCCTGTGAGGTGATAGAAACCTTCGTAACCTTCTGTTGTCTCAGGTCGTTCATTATCAGGCAACAAGCTCTGGAACTCTGAAGCGATGATGCAAGCGTTTTTCATCTTGCCTTTGGCATAGCCAGGATGCACGTTGCAGCCCTTGACGAGTATCTTTGCGCTGGCTGCATTGAAGTTCTCGTACTCCAGTTCGCCCACCTCGCTGCCGTCCATCGTGTAGGCCCATTCGCAGCCAAACTTCTCGACATCGAAGAGGTGTGCTCCTGCGCCAATTTCCTCATCGGGATTGAAGGCGACACGAATCTTGCCGTGCTTGATTTCGGGATGAGCCATCAGATAGGTCATCGCGGTCACAATCTCAGCAATACCTGCTTTGTCGTCAGCTCCGAGAAGTGTGTGGCCATCGGTGACGATGAGGTCTTCTCCGATGTGCTCCTTGAGTTCAGGGAACTGGCTGACGGTCGTCACGATGTTCTCTTCTTGGCAAAGCACGATATCCGAGCCGTCATAGTTTTCGATGATGCGAGGTTTGATGTCCTTGCCGCTGCAATCGGGGCTGGTGTCCATGTGTGCGATGAAGCCGATTGTGGGCACCTGCTTGTCCGTATTGGCGGGCAGAGTGGCATAAACATAGCCGTGTTCGTCCATTTCGACTTCTGTGAGACCGAGAGTCTTTAGCTCTTCGCGCAAGTATTCGGCCAAAGCAAACTGTTTCTCCGTGCTAGGACATTGCGACTCGTTTTCTTCGCTACTTTGCGTGTCGAAGCTGACGTATTTCAGAAATCTTTCAACTAGTTCCATAACTCTTCCTATTTATTATTGTAGTTGCACATTGCAAATTGCATGCCGCTTAGGGCAAATGCTTTGATGGCGTCGCAAGCCACGAGCGCTCTTTCGTTGACGAGTTGCTCCTCTTCTGGCGTGAACTTGCTGAGAACGAAATCCACCTGACAGCCTTGAGGAAAGTCACTCCCGATGCCGAATCGAAGGCGGTTGTAGCCTTGTCCTCCAAGCGTCTGAGCGATATGTTTCAGGCCGTTGTGCCCTGCATCGCCACCTCCTTGCCTGAGTCGGATAGCACCGAGTGGAAGGCTGAGGTCATCCACCACGACCAGCATGTTCTCCACGGGAATCTTTTCCTGCAGCAGCCAGTAGCGAACGGCGTTGCCTGAGAGGTTCATATAGGTGGACGGTTTGAGCAGCACCAACTCTGCGTTCTTCACGCGCATGTGGGCTACGAAGCCGTACCGACGGTCCTCAAAAGCAGTATTGGACGCCTTAGATAGGGCGTCCAATACTCTAAATCCGATATTGTGGCGGGTTCCGTCGTACTCGGGGCCGATGTTACCCAACCCTACAATGAGGTATTTCATTTAGGTTATTCTGCAGCAGCTTCACCATTGTCCTCAGTCTTGGACGCAGCACTCATAGCACTTCTGGTCATCTTAACCTGGCAGACAACAACGCTGGGGCTGGTCACCATTTCGAGACCTTCGAAGCTGAGGTCAGCAACCTTGACGGTCTTGCCGAGGCCGAGACCTGTTACGTCGATGTTGAGGTGCTCGGGAATGGCTGTGTAGGGAGCGCGAACCTTGAGCTTGCGCACGTTTGCAGAGAGCTTACCACCGGCACGAACACCTTCTGCGAGGCCGTTCAGCTTGATGGGAACTTCCATCACGATGGGCTTCTTCTCGGTGATTTCATAGAAGTCAACGTGCAGGAGTCTGTCTGTTACGGGGTGGAACTGGAGTTCCTTCATGATAGCCTTGCACTCTTTGCCATCGATGTTGAGGTTCACGCTGTAGATGTCGGGAGAATAGACGAGCTTGCGGAGCTCTTCCTGAGTAGCGGTGAAACTCATTGCAACGGGCTTGCCATTTTCCTTGGCTTCGCCATAGAGGTTGCAGGGAACTGCGCCAGCCTTGCGGATGTCGCGACAAGCCTTCTTACCGGTAGCGGTGCGGGCTGTACCTTTTACGTCAATACTTTTCATTTTTTTGTTGTTTTGTGTTACTATAAATTAAGTTTTTGTGCTTAATTCGCCATCACACGGCTTCAAAAGCGGGTGCAAATTTACGACTTTTTCCTGAAACTGCCAAACAAAAGTAGCAGAAAAATGTTCTACGCTCCATTGAATCATTCCCAACTTAGGCTGTAAAACACCGATGAAATGGGCGATTTTTGCACTTTTGCGAGGTCGGCCGACAGTCTGACAAACATCAAAAATTCTGGTTGCATGGTTGCAGGTATCAGATGCCAAAAATATGCAACCAACATGGAAAAGAAAATTCTATTATTATATAATATATATTAATATATATTATATAATAATAGACATCAAGATATGAGGATGGTGTCATATTTTTTGGTTGCACAATTATGCAACCTGCAACCTTCAAATAAAAATCGCTAAAAATGCTGCTGAAAATCGGCCAAAATCGATGCCTGAAATTTGGTAGTGTCGGAAAATTTTCGTACCTTTGTAGTGTGAATGAAAACACACCATGCTGAGAAGTTAAACACAACACGCTGCGGTGGCCAACGCAGCACGTTAAGTTTGCTTACTCACCACAATATATGAAATAGGGACACGCAGCGGCGCATCCCTATCCCTAAAAGAAATTTTGACTTATTGAAAGCTGTTTGCTACCAGATGGCGACGCGTTTCTCCTTCGGCACGAACATCGGGTTGTGAACCCTTATTATCGCTTCAGCAAGACCTTCTGCCCATCGGTGACGACGATGCCAGGATAATCAGGGCGAACTCTTTGCCCGCTTAGGTTGTAGAGCCGTTCGGGCACAAACGGAGTGGAGCGAGGGCCAACTATCCCATCGGCTTCTTCATCGATATCCTCGAGGAGGAACTCGCCAGGAACAGTCTTGTCGGCATAGATATAGCTGCCAACGTTCCTCGAGTCGAAGCCCACCACCCTACTGTTCTGCCATCCACAACGCAGATAGGCATTCCCTTCAGTCAAACGCTCCACCTGAATCCAGCCGTTCTTGTCTGTGGGCCGTGTCGTGGTCGATATGATTCGCCATCCAGCACTGCTGTCATACGACATATAATGCCCGTTTGCCTTCAGTCTGAAGAACGCCGTGAAACCCTGAACCTGCTCGAAGGTGAAGATGTATGTAGGGTCGCTCTCATTGAACTCGCCAAGGCAGAAATGGCCTTCATTGTTATGCGTCTGATAGCGCAGACAGAGCTTGGATTGTTTCTCACGAATGCGATAACGGTGAGCAGGATTGACAGTCGGAATCTGCCAAGAATTCTGCGGCACCACAGCTTCCGCCTCGACGTACAATTCTGCTGCAGAGGCATAGGCTTTGTTATCTACTACGGTTCGCACGAGGAACTTCATATAGCGAGCCTCGGGCTTTCTGGGGATGCTGACCGTCTGCTTGTCCGAAGTGTTGTTGAAAGTGCCGCTGGCAGCCGGCTCGCCCCACAGAAGAGGATTTGAGCTGAAATAAACCTCATAGCGAAGCACTCTGCCATTCGAGCCATCATTGCGCCCCTTATAAGAGAAAGCAGTGATGCGATAGGTTTGCTTCATATCGACCACTAACTCATGCGGGCAATCGGGCGTCGATGGGCTGTACTGCGTGTGCCAGATGGTGCTCTCATTATCATCTATCGCATTGGCTGCCAATTCATTGCCGCCTTGTTGACTATCAAAGCTATAGATGGTCCAGAGGCTTTTGTCCACAAAGAAACCATACCTCTTCTCTGCCACGATGCTCGGAGCCAAGCCCTCTGCCACGGCATAAGCTTGCAGAAGTCCTCCCCCACGCATATCGATGGGCTCTGTATAGGGCTGGAAATCGCTGCCATCTATACTGTAATAGATGATGGCACCCGCAGGATTGTCGGAGCTTAAAACAGCAAATCCATGTCCGTCATCAGAGAAACGAACAGGCTGGCAGACAGGCAATCCAAGACTTCCTCGCTGTGTCAGTATGGTGTCGGAACTTTCCTCCAGAATCGGCATAATCATGAAACAGAAGGGCGTTTGCGTGAGTTTCCGCTCATATTTGTCAAGCACATCAGGTCCGCAACTTGCATTGCCGAGAGCACGATTCCAAGCATCGAGCGAAACGACGGTGGCGCGAGGGAAGGTTATTTCGTAGGGATGTCCCTTGCGATTGCTGGGAGATGTGTAGATATCCTCAGCTCGCCAATGTCCCACAGTAGTTGCCATACCACTTGGAGACGCATAAAGAAGGCCTTTGCCTGCATTCGTTGTGACAGCCAACCAACGCACATCTTCCTTGTTTCCAGTTTCTTGCGGACGGATATGGTTCGTCCATTGCTCGGTGACGGTACTATGCCAGATGCCAAAATGAGCGGCATAGTTGCGGTCGCGGTAGCTGTCGAACGGACCTCTGCCGAGCCAGGTTATATTCTCCGCTGTGTTAGGCATCTCGAAGCGGAAGCCCAACTTCGGCAACACAGCACCCTCAACGTTCGGAGTCGTTACTGTGCTGACGCTAATCGTGCCGTCGGGATAGACGCGGAACTGCTTGTTGACTGTGAAGATGAGGGCAGACGTGCTGGTCTTGTAAGTATCTGTAATTGAGAGTTGTACCCAATGACTTGCCGTATCTTGCTCAACCTCCCAAGTGCCTGCAGTCATTGTCAGCGAGCGCACTCCCTGGCTCTCCCAGTTGCCTTCCTGCGTCTTGTCGTTCTCCGTGGGGATGCGGAAAGTGTTGAGCTTGATGGGTTGATTGATGAGAGTGGTGCCGTCGAGGACATAACGAGAGAGTGTACCGCCCGAGAATGTCACGCTGAAGTTCGCGCCCTTCACAGTTCTGCTTGTTCCTGAGCCACTGACAGCAAGCGTATCTGTGCCTTCGTAGGTATAAACTTGCGGCATTGTGGCCTCGCGAATGACTGCCTCCGACGCTGCCACTTCATAGCCGGCTTCAGCCCAAGGAGTAGCCTCGCGAAGGGTCGTGGAGAAGCGAATTGTGTAGCGCGAAGTGGGTTTGAACGTGATACCTTCATAGGGAATGGTAATCGTCGTACTGTCCCAAGGTGCGAGGTCCAAGTCGGACAGGGAACCTTGAGCAACTGCAATTCCATCTTCGCTTATAACATATTGGGAATCATATCC
>JAGCXU010000035.1 GCA_017961145.1 Bacteroidaceae bacterium
ACGCCGTTCTGTCCGTAGTCATAGACGGCACCCAGTCCGTCGTAAATATCACTTGAGGGAAATACGAAGCCGTACTCTTTGCAGTGCGACACGATTTTCTTGAATACATCCTCTTGCTGTGCCATTTCCTTAACCTTATTAATTAAATTGAGTCATTTCGGCTGCAAAGATAGCTAAAAAAGGCGAAAGTTGGTGCAATTTTGGCACTTTTTCTTGTATATTGCGGCTGTCTGGCAAAAAAATCGTCGCTTTTCTTTGTCGTGAACAAAAGATATTGTAATTTTGTCTTTCGCAGAAGTGAAAATACAACAAAACACATATGAGAAAGATTCTTTCCACAATAATTCTGGCAGCATTTGCCGGTATGATGATCGGTTGCAGTTTCTCAAAGTCGAAAGGCAGTAAGGGAAAAGGTGCAGAAGCGGAGCAGATGACAGTGACTGAAGAAAGCATGGAGTACACAGAACTCACGAAGGTGCCTCTGCCTTGCCCTAAAGAAGACCTCTATACTGCCTGGAAGCAGATAGGAGTCGTCGAGTTGCAGCGGAAGAAATCGCTTGACTATAAGCAACATACGCCAGTTCTGTTCATCTCGGCCGACCTTGATGAAGACGGCAATCCTGAGGTTCTTCTTCGTGGCGAACCACCCTATGCAGCCATCTATTCCTTCGTGAAAGACTCGCTCCACCTCATCACCTTTGCCGACAGAGCTGAACTTGGACTCGCTATCACGCCAGACGGTACCATCATCAGGAACGGAATCGGCAGCAACAGCTCGTCCATCTCCGAGTTCATCCGCTTGGAAAACAGCAAGATAGCGGCTTCTGGAGCCATTCGCGAAACCTTCGTCATCAAGGATGGGGCAATGACTTCTGGAGGTACGAAATACATGTTGCAGACCGATTCGGCTTTGGTCGAAGTCAGCAAAGACGAGTATCTGCAAGTCGCACCCCAGCAAGTAGGCACTTACCTCGACGAAATCGAAGGTTGGGAAGACTTCAGAAAACCCTAGATATTTCTGCAAAAATTCTTACATTCGGAATCTTTCCTCACTTCCAGCCCAATCCCATAATTCCACATATGGGCTTGGGCTGGAGGTCTTTTGGTGTTTTACTTTAACTCATTCATAATCAGGTGTTTGGAATTGAGACCTGTCATCTTGGGAAATAACTGCAGTGAAGTTGGCAAACATCAAGTGTGACGATTGCGATTTACTAGTGTGACGTTTGGCTTTTTAACGTTTGACGTTTGCCATTTTAAAGTGTTACGTTGAGCGATTTGACACGCCACGTTTGCAAACAAGGCTGGGGCCGTCGGAGAACTATGCGAAAAATCTTTACATTTTTCACTCGTCAAAGAAAAACACGCAACAAATCTCCAGAATCAGCCTGAAAGCAAAAAACGGGCCTCATTTTTGGCCAAAAACAATATTTTTTGTACTTTTGCACGAAATTATGCGCAGGCAGACACAATAAACTCACATTATATAACGTTATTAAAAACAGGATGAAAAAACTGCTCTGGATAGGTATGCTCTTTGTGACCCTCAGTGTAAGGGCACAATTCGACGCGGCGTTTACCAACACCTGGGCGTTGCAATCCTACTACAACCCTGCAGCGGCAGGGCTTGACAGCAAGTTGAACGTCATCGGCATGTACAGCCTTCAGATGGTAGGCTACGAGGGTGCTCCCAAGACAATGGTCATCAACGCGGATATGCCACTGTTCTTCGTCGGACCGAAGCACGGCGTTGGAGCCGCTTTCCTCAACGACGACATCGGAGCCTTCAGCAACAAGAAGATCCAACTTCAGTATGCCTTCCACCAGAAATTCCTCGGAGGCAGAGCAAGCATCGGCATTCGTCCGGCCCTGCTTATGGTGGGATTCAACGGTTCGAAACTCGAGTTGAACGACCCTAACGATCCCGCCTTCGCACAGAACGAAATCAAAGGCAACGCCTTCGACCTCGATGTCGGACTCCGATACACCTACAAGAAACTCTGGTATGCCGGCGTAAGTGCCATCCACCTGCTAGGTCCGTCCGTCAAAATGGGCGACGACAAGTTGCACGAAGTGACGATTGATCCGACAATCATGGTGCAAGGAGGATACAACCTGGCATTCCGCCAGCCCAGATACAAACTGGCAATGGATGCGATGGTCCGTTCCGACCTGCAGAACTGGCGAGGCGACATCAATGCCCGACTCCTGTATGACGGCGAAAAACATAAGCTCTACGGAGGTCTCATGTACAGCCCGACAATCAGCGTCGGCCTGCTGCTCGGCTTCGACTTCCACGGCATCAACATCGGCTACTCCTATGAAGTCTACACCGGTGGCGTGGGAGCCCTGAACGGAACACACGAAATACTCATCGGATATCAGCACGACCTGGATGTCTACAAAAAGGGAAAGAACCTCCACAAGTCAGTCCGAATACTCTAAGAAACCAAATTGATACTATATAATAACAAGATGAAGACAAAAAGTCTGCTTTTAGTAGGTGCAGCTGTCGGCTGCATGGTCTTGGCCTCCTGCTTCGGAAGCAACTCCTCGGCAAATGCCGTCGGAGGCGAAGTGACAGGCGTCAAAGGCTCATCCTTCTCGGAACCCACACCCTTCGGAATGGTTCCAGTACACAAAGGCTCACTCAAGATCGGCCTCGAAAAGAACGATACTCTGTGGGGTACAGAGTTCCCTCTGCGCGACATCAGCGTGGATGGATTCTGGATGGACCAGCACGAGATAAGCAACGCAAAGTATCGTCAGTTCGTCAACTGGGTGCGTGACAGCATCATTCGCGAGCGTCTTGCAGATCCCGCCTATGGTGGCGATGAGACCTATAAGATTGAAGAAGACAAGGAAGGCAACCCCATCACGCCTCACCTCGACTGGAGCAAGAGCATTCCTTGGCGCAAAGCCAATGAAGATGAAGACCGCGCAATCCAAAGCGTCTATGTCATTCATCCCATCGACGGCACTAAGATGCTCGACGCAAGCCAAATGAACTATCGCTACGAAATATACGACTACGTAGCAGCAGCCCAGCGTAAATACCGTCTCGACCCTGAAGAGCGCGACCTCAACACAGACCACGCCGTCAGCACAGAGCAGGTCATCATCAGCAAGGACACAGCCTGGATCGACGACGACGGCAAGATTATCCGTCAAACCATCACGCGTCCTCTGTCCGGACCATGGGATTTCCTGAACACATACATTGTTAATATATACCCCGATACCACTTGCTGGGTGAACGACTTCCAGAATGCCGACAACGAACGCTACATGAAGCTCTACTTCTCGAACCCTGCTTTCGACGACTACCCAGTAGTAGGCGTCTCTTGGGAACAGGCGAATGCTTTCTGTGCTTGGCGTACCAACTTCCTCATGAAGGGCATAGGCGGCTATGCAAAGCAGATACAACGCTACCGCCTGCCTAGTGAAGTGGAATGGGAGTATGCTGCCCGCGGCAAGGAAGGCAACCCATTCCCTTGGGAAAGTACAGAAGTGAAGAGCGACAAAGGATGCTTCTATGCAAACTTCAAACCCGATCGTGGCAACTACACACAGGACGGCTCGCTCATCACAAGCAAGTGCGGCATCTTCTCCGCTAACAGCAACGGACTCTATGATATGGCAGGCAACGTAGCCGAATGGACAAGTACCGTCTATACAGAAGCCGGCGTAGAAAGCATGGCAGACATGAACCCGGAACTCTCTTACAATGCCGCCAAGGAAGATCCTTACCGCCTGAAGAAGAAATCAGTTCGTGGCGGCTCATGGAAAGACCCTGAAAGCATGATACGAAGCGCTTGGCGATCCTATGAATTCCAGAACCAGCCTCGATGCTTCATCGGCTTCCGCTGCGTTCGCACAATGGTGAACGATAAATCTGGCAGCAACAAAGCAAGTGGCAGCGCAGCAAAAGCCAACAGCAAAGGCGCCAAGTCATCATCTACTGGACAAACGCTCAGCACACGCAAGACACGCCGCTAACACTATTCCTTAAAAGCATAACAACCACAGAAAAGATACAAAGACATGAATCCTATAGCTAAATTGCAGAAGTGGATGGACTCGCCATCCGGTCAAGTATTTATGAATTACGCCTACAGCTGGGGTGCTGCAGTCGTGGTTTTAGGTGCATTGTTCAAACTGACACACATCCCTGGAGCTAACTTGATCCTGTTCATTAGTATGATTACCGAAGTGTTAGTCTTCTTCATCTCCGGTTTCGAGAAGACTTACGAAAAAGTGCCTCGCACTGAAGGTGACGCTGCAGTTGCCGGAGGACAGGCAATCGTAGTTGCAGGAGGCTCAGCCCTTCCCGAAGGAGCAGAAGTGCCGGAAGGTCCCATCGTCATTGGTGGCGGAGGTCCAGCAGTTGTAGGCGGTGCCGTTAGCGGTGCCTCTATTGATCCCGATGCACTTGCAGCAGGCACAGGTTTGAGTGCAGCAGCAGCCAATCTTGCAGCAGCAGGTCAGGCAGCAGCACAGGCTCAACTCGCCCTTGAACAGATACAGAATGGCGGTCCTACCGTGGATGCCAACCAAATCAAGGCAACCGATCCTGCTTCCATCGAAGAGGCTATCACAAACTATGCAGAGGAACTTGCCGAACTGACGGAAGTCTTCTCTCGCGTCAAAAAGCAGGCAGAACGCATGTCTACCGACAGCGAAGAGATGGAGAACCTCAACCGCTCTATCACAGGCATTGCCACTGTCTATGAACTTCAGTTGCGTAACATCAGCAAGCAAGTCAGCACCATCGAACAGATTGATGAGCAAACACGCCGAATGGCACAGCAGATTGAAGAACTCAACAACGTCTATGCACGCATGATAAAAGCCCTCACCGTCAACATGAAGGCTGTGCCAGGCACAGAAGAAAACGAGAAATAAATTCGAGTATTCAGAATAATCCAATTATTCAGAAAGCCATAAAGCAATGCCTATAAAGAAGAAAAGGATATCCCCACGTCAGAAGATGATCAACCTGATGTACTTGGTCCTCTTGGCCATGCTGGCACTTAATGTGTCGAGCGATGTACTGAATGGTTTCTCTCTTGTGGCAGACGGGCTAAAGAAGAGTACCGAGAATGCCTCTAAGATGAACCTGGGCATCTACAGCACCTTCGATGAGCAGATGAAGAACAACCCTGCAAAGGTGAAGGAGTGGTACGAGAAGGCACAGTATGTGCGCGGCATGAGCGACTCTCTCTACAACTTGGCAGAGGAACTCAAAGAGGCTATCGTCCGTAAGAGCGACGGAAAAGAAGCCGATGTCAACAACATACAGAACCGCGAGGACTTGGAAGCCAGCACACAAGTAATGCTTGCTCCCGGTTCAGGTCGTGGCAAGGAACTCTACGACGCCATCAACAACTACCGCGAGCGTATCGTGAAGATGGTAACGGACAAGGATAAGCGTGACCTCATCACTAGCAACTTCGATACCGCAGTGCCTTTGAAAGCAACCACTTTGGGTAAGAACTGGCAGGAATACAATTTCGAAAACACACCGACAGTGGCAGCTGTGACATTGCTCACAAAGTTGCAGAGCGATGTACGTGACGCTGAGGGTGAGGTGCTTCACAATCTGGTAAGCAATATCGATGTTAAAGATATTCGCGTGAACCAACTGAATGCCTATGTCATCCCCAATGCTGTGACTGTCGTTCAAGGTGGACGTTTCAGTGCACAAATCATCATGGCAGCTGTCGATACGACTCGTCGACCAACCATTTACATTGGTGGCAGGGAGATACAGAGCGACAAAGGTTACTATGAGACAGTTTGCAGCAAGACTGGCGACTTTACCTTCAGTGGTTACATCGAAATGTTGAATGGCTCTGGAGAAAAGGTTCGTCGTGACTTCTCACAGAAGTACAGTGTTGTGGCACCTAGTGCAACTGTCAGCGCAGACATCATGAACGTGCTCTATGCAGGCTACGACAACCCGATGAGTGTTTCCGTGCCTGGCATCCCAAGCAGTAAGTTGCGCGTCAGCATGACTGGCGGCAGTTTCGAACAAAAAGGCGAAGGCAAATACATCGCCAAGCCTTCGACGCCTGGCACAGAAGCCGTCATTACTGTTGCTGCCGAGAGTGAAGGTCGCATGCAGGAGATGGGCAAGTTCACATTCCGAGTGCGTAAACTGCCCGATCCTACTGCCTATATTGCATACGCAGCTGAAGGTGGTGGCGACGAACACTTCACTGGCGGTGGTCTTTCA
The DNA here is from genome assembly GCA_017961145.1 of Bacteroidaceae bacterium. Lineage (GTDB taxonomy): Bacteria > Bacteroidota > Bacteroidia > Bacteroidales > Bacteroidaceae > Physcousia. The sequence goes on from JAGCXU010000035.1 coordinate 6,239, forward strand.
AAGCAAATACTCATGGGAACAGAAGGTATCGGTGCAGCTATCGATGATGGTTTGCTGAACATAGCCTTCCGTGTGAACAGCTTCGAGATAGTCTTCTTCGATGCAATGGGCAACGCAGTACCCTACCAGAGTAATGGTGCTAAGTTCTCTGACCAACAGAAGGCGCAAATGCGCGGCCTGGCTCGCAACAAGCGATTCTACATCAGGGAAATACATGCCACAGGTCCTGATGGCATAGAGCGCACGCTCAATGGTGTCATGGAGGTAATTATTAAGTAACAAGTAACATATTAAGAAAGATATGAAGCGCATACTTTTTCTCATAACGGTCACGTTCCTTATGGCAGGTAACGCAAGTGCTCAGCCGGCAAAGAGTCGTGTTGCAACAGCCCAAAAGACAGAGCAGGCAGGAAAATCTACTGCTACAGACCGTGCATCGCTTATGTTCCCCACAACGGCTGTCATGCCAGAAGATGTGGTTTGGAAGCGTGACATCTATCGTCAGCTTGACCTGACGAAGGACAAGAACGCTCCTATGTACTATCCTGTAGAGCCTATGGGAAGGCAGGTAAACCTTTTCACTTACCTTTTCCGCCTCATCCTCACAGGTCGTATAAATGCCTATTCGTATAAGTTGGATGGCAACGAGTCGTTCGACGAAAAGGATAAACTTCCCGTGAAAGACATGCTGGAACGTTACGGCATCTATTACGAAGAGGAGAACGGCAAGCCGACTGTTGCTGATAGTGATGTTCCAAGTGCTGAAGCAACACGTTACTACATCAAGGAAAGCATATATATGGACCAGCGCACAGGCACCTTCTCTACAAAGGTGACAGCCCTCTGCCCCGTCTTGATGCGTGGTGCTGACGAGTTCAGCAGCGACGCAACGCCCTACCCGCTCTTCTGGGTAAAGTACGACGACATTGCTCCCTGGCTTGCCAAACTGCCCATGATGCCAAGCGACCTGAACAACGTCACCAATATGACTGCAGATGATTTCTTCGCAATGAATCGTTATGAAGGTCAGATCTACAAGACCAATAACATGCAAGGCAAGATGCTGCACAACTATTGCCCAACCGACAGCGACATGGTGGCTGAGCAAAAGCGTATCGAGAAGCAGTTGGGTGACTTCGAGAAGAACGTTTGGGGAAGCGGTTTCCTGCCTGATACGACAAAGAAGGACAGCCTTGATGCAGAGATGGCTGCAAAGGAAGGGAAAGCTGCAAAGAAGCCTCTTCTTGGTGGTGGCCGTTCTTCAAGTGCAAAAAGTAGTGGTACTACTGCCAGGAAAGAGAAGAGCGAAGCCTCAGTTGAAGCAGCTCCTCGCGTTAGTGCCCGTCGTCAAAGGAGATAAGTAAAACAATCATCTTATATAAAGAAAGCCCCTCGCGAAATATCGCAAGGGGCTTTCTTTGTTATTTTGACTAGTGATGTCTTTACATCATGCCGCCCATGCCTGGAGCTCCGCCCATAGGCATTTCGGGCTTATCCTCTTTTGCATCACAGATGACGCACTCGGTGGTGAGGAACATGCCTGCGATGCTGGCTGCATTCTCGAGGGCAACTCGTGTCACTTTGGCAGGGTCGATGATGCCTGAAGCTTTCAGGTTCTCGTACTTATCCACGCGAGCATTGTAGCCGTAATCGCCCTTACCGTTACGAACTTCGTTGACTACGACGCTTCCTTCCAAGCCTGCATTCTCAACAATCTGGCGGAGAGGCTCTTCGATGGCACGGCGAATGATCTGGATACCTGTTTCTTCATCGGCATTGTCACCCTTGAGACCTTCCAGAGCTTCCTGTGCACGGATGTAAGCCACGCCGCCTCCAGGGATGATTCCCTCTTCGATGGCAGCTCTTGTAGCGCAGAGTGCATCGTCCACGCGGTCTTTCTTCTCCTTCATCTCGACTTCGCTCGGAGCACCGACATACAGCACAGCCACGCCGCCACTCAACTTTGCGAGACGTTCCTGAAGCTTTTCCTTGTCGTAATCACTTGTGGAATTGCTGATCTCGTTCTTAATCTGGTTGATGCGATCGGCGATGAGTTCCTTCTGTCCATGGCCGTTAACGATGGTGGTGTTGTCTTTCGAAACAGTCACCTTATCGCAAGTGCCGAGCATTTCAATCGTTGCTTGTTCGAGTTTGAGACCTGTGTCTTCGCTGATGACGACACCTCCTGTCAGGATGGCAATATCTTGAAGCATGGCTTTGCGACGGTCTCCGAAGCCTGGAGCCTTTACTGCACAAATCTTGAGCTGCGTGCGAAGACGGTTCACGACGAGTGTCGTAAGAGCCTCGCTATCAACGTCTTCTGCAATGACAAGCAGGGGACGACCGCTCTGAACTGCTGGTTCGAGGATGGGCAGGAAGTCCTTCAGGTTTGAAATCTTCTTGTCATAGATGAGGACGTAGGGGTTCTCCATCACGCACTCCATCTTTTCCGTATCAGTCACAAAGTAAGCGCTGAGGTAACCACGGTCAAACTGCATGCCTTCCACGACACCGATAGTTGTGTCGCGTCCCTTTGCTTCTTCGATGGTGATGACGCCGTCCTTGCTCACTTTCTGCATAGCATCGGCCAAGAGCTTGCCGATTTCAGGGTCATTATTGGCACTTACGGCAGCCACTTGCTCTATCTTCTGATAGTCGGAAGCAACGGGTTCCGACTGCTTCTTGATGCTCTCGACAACAGCTGCGACTGCCTTGTCGATACCACGCTTCAGGTCCATCGGATTGGCACCTGCAGCTACGTTCTTCAAGCCTTCGCGCACAATGGCCTGAGCCAGCACGGTAGCAGTGGTTGTTCCATCACCTGCATCGTCGCCAGTCTTACTTGCCACGCTCTTTACAAGCTGTGCTCCAGCGTTCTGGAAGGCATCTGCGAGTTCCACTTCCTTTGCCACTGTGACACCGTCCTTCGTGATTTGAGGAGCGCCGAACTTCTTTTCGAGAATCACATTACGACCCTTCGGGCCCAGAGTTACCTTGACTGCATTTGCCAGTTGGTCAACGCCCTGCTTCATCGCTTCACGGGCATCGAGGTTGAATTTAATATCTTTTGCCATTTTATTCAATTCTTAATTCATAATTCATAATTCACAATTAAGGTTTCTTACCGTGAAGAATGAATCATGATGGTTAAACTTTCTGGATTATTGTACTCGATTCAAAACTCATAATAACACGATTATGAATTATGAATTCTTAATTATGAATTATTGCAAGATTGCCACTACGTCGCTCTGACGCATGATAAGATACTTCTTGCCCTCAAGCTCGATCTCCGTTCCAGCGTACTTTCCATAGAGGACTTCATCGCCTGTCTTGAGGATCATTTCTTCGTCTTTCGTGCCATTACCAACGGCAACGATGGTGCCCTTCAAGGGCTTTTCCTTAGCGGTATCGGGGATGATGATGCCGCCTACTGTCTTTGTCTCTGCAGGAGCGGGCTCGATGAGCACGCGGTCTGCCAATGGTTTTACGTTCATTGTCTTATTTAGTTAATTAGTTAAACATTCCACATTCTTATATACAAAGTGCGTGCCAAACTGACTTGACACGCACTTTTATTTGTCACGACTGACATAATTACTGACAGAGACAGGCTTCAAAAACGATTTTGTCTCAGTACTCCGAAAATTTTCCTATAGGAGGACTCGAGTACCACCGTGGTGGTACTGCAGTACTACCGTGGGAAAACTCGAGTACCACCGTGGTGGTACTGACAACTCGACACGGGTTGTCGAATCGGGACGCTTATTTCTCTTGTCTTTTCCTATAGATGCTGAAACCAAAGAGGGCAAGGAGCATTACTGCCAAGACAGCCAAAGCCCCATAAGCAATCGCTTCGGTGATGTGGACAGTCTGTGGGTCGAAGGTCATGATGACTTCGTGTTCGCCAGCAGGAACCTTGATAGCTCGCAAGACATAATTGGCTCTGGCAATCTCCGTAGGCTGCCCATCGATGGTGCAAGTCCAACCAGGATAGTAGATTTCGCTCAGCACGACGACTCCTCCCTGCTGGCTCTTCACCTTATATGACAGGCGATTTGCCTCGTAGCTGGTCAGTTCGACTCTCCAAGCCTCGAGGTCCTCTCCCTCGAAAGTAGAGTCAGCGGGAGCCTTTGCCACGTTTCCAAGAATCGATTCGAACTGCTTATCCACTACCGCAACCCTTCTGAGGTCGGTATCATGCAAGGCCGCAATCTCCTCGTCAGCATCAGAAACATACCTGATCTCCTCGACAAACCAGCCGTTTCCTTGTGCCCAAGGATTCAGGACAGGCAGTTTGTTGCCATCCTTCAGGCCGAGAATGACATACTTAGTATTGAGCATATTGAGGACAGGGAAGAGACTGTCGCCCTGACAAGCCTCGAGATGTCCTGCACTCTCAGCAGCAGCTTGATTGA
>JAGCXU010000036.1 GCA_017961145.1 Bacteroidaceae bacterium
CTTGATGCTTAAAAAGCAAAAGTAGTATGGCTTTCCAACCATTAGACCCGTTATTGCACGCTGAGTTGCGACTCGCGGTGATGTCTTTGCTCATCGCCGACGAGGAGGCCGAGTTCCCATACATCAAGGAGCAGACGGGAGCGACGGCAGGCAACCTGAGTGTTCAAATAGATAAACTGTCTTCGGCGGGTTACATCAAGGTCAAGAAGACGTTCAAAGGCAAGCGACCTTGCACGATTTGTCGCATCACAGCAAAGGGGCAGAAAGCTTTCACGGCTTATGTCGAGGCCTTGAAGAGCTACTTGGAAGTGGGAGATAAATAATGTTAAAAATTCAAAGGGAAATGGCGTTTCGATGCGATTTCCCTTTGTTTTTTTGTAACTTTACAGCCAGAAACATCAATTCTGTTGTGTTATGAAACGAGCTGTCATTCTTCCCGCCGTTGCAATCATCCTGCTGGCCATCTATGCGGGGCCTTATCTGTTGCTGCTTTTGCTTGTCATCCCCATCGGTTATTTCTTCATAGACCGGCTGGAAAAGGCTGCTCCGAAGCGTGTCACGTATGCCAATATCGAGGAGGTTGAAGCGAAGTATGGGCAGGCAGATGACGTCGTGGTGCTTAGTCCGACGAGGGCTAACGAGTTGCAAGCCTTGATGCTCTTCTACAAGGCGCAGGATAAGGTGATTGTTTGTGGCGAGGAGATGAGGCTGAGCGACTTGGAGGGTGTGATGGCGAAGAACATGGCAACGCCTTATACGATTGACGAATACGCCGTTGTTATTGCGACGAAAGACCCGCAGCACCCCACCATCCAGCTTCGTGTGGGCTATGATGGCGGCCTTGCCAGCGAGATTGCCGCGGAGATAGACAAGCACATCTCTAGGGACTCATAACGCCTCGCTTTTCAGAGACCTTAAGGTCGCCATCAAACGTATAGTGTGACGATGGCAATCGTATAGTGTTATGATGGCAAACGTATAGTGTTACGATTGCAATCATAAAGTGCCACGTTTTCTGACTAAGCAGGAGGCTTTTGTTGCTTTGATGTTTTCTTTTGAAAATATCAAAGTAGAAAATTGGTAATTATGGAACTTTTTTGTACCTTTGCAGGCAAATTAAAAACGACCTCAAAATGATTACTTTTTTCAAGACACCTCAGCAAAGTATTATCGCAACCGAAAGCAAAAAGGCTCTCTCGAAAGCCGAAGTGGAGAAACTTTGCTGGCTTTATGGCGAAGCGAATACTGAAGAGGAACAGAATCTGACGGGCTATTTCATCGGCCCTCGCCGCGAAATGATCTCTCCTTGGAGCACTAACGCGGTCGAGATTACGCAGAATATGGCCATCCAAGGCATCAGTCGAATCGAGGAATACTTCCCCGTCAAAGGCGAAGATGCTGACTACGATCCCATGCTTCAAAGGCTTTATCATGGCCTGAATCAGGACATCTTCACCGTCAACAAGAAGCCCGAGCCCATCCTCAGCATCGAAAATTTGGAGGAATACAACGAGCAGGAAGGTCTCGCACTGTCCCCCGAAGAGATAGAATACCTGCATCAAGTGGAAGGCCAACTCGGCAGAAAACTTACCGATAGCGAGGTCTTCGGCTTCGCTCAAATCAATAGTGAGCATTGTCGGCACAAGATATTTGGCGGATCATTTATCATAGATGGGCAGGAAAAAGAGTCATCTTTGTTCCAGATGATAAAGAAAACGACTCAGGAGAATCCCCATCACATCATTTCTGCCTATAAGGATAATGTGGCGTTTGCTGAGGGACCAGTCGTCGAACAGTTTGCTCCGAAGGACCATAGCACGAGTGATTACTTCGAAGTGCGTGACATAGAAAGTGTTATCAGCCTTAAAGCCGAGACGCACAACTTCCCGACAACGGTCGAACCCTTCAATGGAGCTTCCACCGGAACTGGTGGCGAGATTCGCGACAGAATGGGTGGTGGCGTCGGTTCATGGCCCATCGCAGGTACTGCGGTGTATATGACGAGCTATCCCAGAACGGAAGAAGAGCGCGAATGGGAGCAGATCATGCCCGTCAGGAAGTGGCTCTATCAGACTCCTGAGCAGATTCTCATCAAGGCTTCGAATGGTGCTTCGGACTTCGGAAACAAGTTCGGACAGCCACTTATCTGCGGTTCTGTCCTCACTTTCGAGCATCAGGAAGGTCAGGAACAGTATGCCTACGACAAAGTCATCATGCTGGCTGGCGGTGTAGGATATGGCACGAAACGCGATTGCCTGAAGAAAGAGCCCCAGAAAGGCAATAAGATTGTGGTCGTGGGAGGTGATAACTATCGCATCGGACTTGGTGGCGGTAGCGTTTCCAGCGTGGAGACAGGTCGCTATTCAAGTGGCATCGAACTCAACGCAGTTCAGCGTGCAAACCCCGAAATGCAGAAGCGAGCCAACAATCTGGTAAGAGCTTTGTGTGAAGAGGAAGTGAATCCCGTCGTCAGCATCCACGATCATGGAAGCGCAGGACACGTCAACTGCCTCTCCGAACTTGTTGAAGAGTGTGGCGGACTCATTGATATGACGAAACTTCCTATCGGCGACCCGACGCTTTCGGCTAAGGAAATCATCGCCAACGAAAGTCAGGAACGCATGGGACTCCTCATCGACGAGAAGCACATCGAACATGTCCGCAAGATTGCTGAAAGGGAAAGAGCTCCGCTTTATGTAGTCGGAGAAACGACCGGCGACGCCCATTTTGCCTTCCAACAAGGGGATGGCAAGCGTCCGTTCGACCTCGATGTGGCTCAGATGTTTGGTCACAGCCCCAAGACTGTCATGCGAGATAAGACTGTGGAACGTCCTTACGAGAACGTTTCCTACAACCAAAAAGACCTTAGCGAAAAGGTTGCTCGAGTGCTTCAACTTGAGGCAGTTGCCTGCAAGGACTGGCTGACCAACAAGGTGGACCGTTCTGTGACAGGCAAGGTGGCACGCCAACAATGTCAGGGCGAACTGCAGTTGCCGCTCTCGGATTGTGGTGTGGTAGCTCTCGACTATCGTGGTGAGAAAGGTATTGCAACGGCTCTCGGCCACGCACCTCAAGCCGCTCTTGCCAATCCGGCTGCCGGAAGCGTCCTCTCTGTAGCGGAATCTCTGACAAACATCCTTTGGGCGCCACTCGAAGAAGGACTCGACAGCGTCAGTCTTAGCGCGAATTGGATGTGGCCTTGTCGTGCTCAGGAAGGCGAGGATGCGCGTCTCTATCAGGCAGTTGAAGCGTTGAGTGACTTCTGTTGCGCTCTTCAAATCAACGTTCCGACAGGCAAAGACAGCCTTTCCATGACGCAGAAATACCCCGACGGAACTAAGATAATCTCTCCCGGAACAGTTATCGTCTCGAGTGGCGGGCAGGTAAGCGACATCAAGAAGGTCGTTTCGCCCGTTTTGCAGAAATGTCCCTCTACATTATATCATATAGACTTCTCGTTCGATGAACTGCGTTTGGGTGGTTCTGCATTTGCCCAAAGCATGGGGAAAGTCGGTAGTGATGTGCCGACGGTTCGTGATCCGGAGTACTTCCGCGATGCCTTCAACGCCATTCAAGACCTGATAAAGAAGGGACTCATCCTTGCCGGACACGATATCTCGGCAGGCGGTCTCATCACTTGTCTGCTGGAAATGTGCTTCGCAAATACAGAAGGCGGACTCGAGATAAACCTCGACAAGATGAAGTGCGACGACCTGGTGAAGCTCCTTTTTGCAGAGAATCCGGGTATCGTCATACAGGTTGCCGACGGAAACAGAACGGAGGTCAAGAAGTTCTTGGAGGCTGCGGGAGTCGGTTATGTGAATATTGGCCGTCCTTGCGACGAGCGTCATATCCTCATGGAAAAGGCTGGAGCGCAGTATCAGTTTGGTATTGACTATCTTCGCGATGTTTGGTATTCAAGCAGTTACCTGCTCGACCGCAAGCAAAGCTTCAATGGAAAGGCGAAGGAACGCTTTGAGAATTACCGCAAGCAGCCGCTCGAATGGAACTTCCTGCCGTCCTTCACAGGCAAACTCAGCCAGTATGGTCTCAATCCGGACCGCAGGGAAAGGAGCGGCATCAAAGCCGCCATCATCCGAGAGAAAGGCACAAATGGCGAGAGGGAGATGGCCTACATGCTCTACTTGGCAGGCTTCGACGTCAAGGATGTGATGATGACCGACCTCATTTCGGGTAGGGAAACGCTCGACGACATCAACTTTATCGTCTTCTGTGGCGGTTTCTCCAACAGCGATGTGCTCGGTTCGGCAAAGGGTTGGGCAGGCGCTTTCCTCTACAATCCCAAGGCGAAAGAGGCTCTCGATCGCTTCTACAGTCGTCCCGACACACTCTCTCTTGGCGTCTGCAACGGGTGTCAATTGATGGTGGAACTGGGGTTGATTGGTACTTCAAAAGCCAAGATGTTGCATAACGACAGCCATAAATTCGAGTCGAACTTCGTCGGATTGACTGTTCAAACGAATCAAAGTGTCCTGATGAGCAGCCTTAGTGGTAGCAGATTGGGCATTTGGGTGGCTCATGGCGAAGGCAAGTTCCACCTCCCTGGCAAGGAAGAGGACTACAATATCGTGCTCAAGTATAGCTACGACGGCTATCCCGCGAACCCGAACGGCAGCGACTTCTCGGCCGCAGGCATCGCTTCGGCAGACGGCAGACACTTAGCCATGATGCCTCACCTCGAGCGTGCTTTCTTCCCCTGGCAATGTGGATACTATCCTGCAGGCAGAGAAGATGAGGTAACACCTTGGATTGAGGCGTTCGTGAATGCAAGGAAATGGGTTGAGACAAAGTTAGGATAATGTTCGAACTCTTCAAGACATTCTTCCAGATAGGCCTTTTCACCATCGGTGGCGGCTATGCTATGATACCGCTTATCGAGCAGAAAGTGGTCGATGAGAAACGTTGGGTCGGTCATGATGAACTGCTAGACCTGATTGCGGTGGCGCAGTCGTGTCCAGGCATCTTTGCCGTCAACATCAGTATCTTCATTGGTAACAAGCGCATGGGCAACAAGGGAGCGCTGGTTAGTGCATTAGGAACTTGCTTGCCTTCCTTCCTTTGCATCCTGGCGATTGCTCTCGTCTTCCAACAGTTCCGCGAGAATGTCTGGGTGGAACACTTTTTCCGAGGCATCCGTCCGGCAGTTGTGGCACTCATCGCGATACCCGTCTTCCGTATGGCAAAAAGCGCGAAGATCAACAGATACAATGTCTGGATTCCCCTCGTGGCTGCCTTCCTGATATGGATGCTTGGCGTAAGTCCTATCTTTGTGGTCGTTGCGGCAGGCGTTTCGGGCTATGTTTACGGGAAATATCTAAAGGAAGACTTTAATTCTTAGCATTATGATAACGCTCCTACTACAGCTCTTTTGGACCTTCTTCCTTATCGGACTTTTCGGTTTTGGCGGGGGTTATGCCATGATTTCTATGATTCAGGGAGAAGTCGTGGGGCATTATCATTGGATGACTATGGGGCAGTTCACGGACATTGTGGCTGTGAGCCAGAGCACTCCGGGACCCATCGGCATCAACTCTGCCACTTATGTCGGGTACACGGCGCTCGTCAACGCGGGTTACTCGCCTGCTTGGGGCATCCTTGGTAGCACTATTGCGACGTTCGCGGTGGTGCTTCCGAGCTTCGTTTTGATGTTGCTCATCAGTAAGTTCCTGATGAAATATCGCAATCATCCTTCAGTCGAGAATGTCTTCAGCGCCTTGCGACCGGCCGTTGTAGGCCTGCTTCTGGCAGCAACTTTGCTCTTGATGAATAGCGAAAACTTCAGTTCGGTGAGCGAGAATCCCTGGCGATTCTGCCTCAGTATATTCCTTTTCTGCTTCGCTTTTATTGCCCAGAAAGTCTATCGACTTGGGCCAATCCTCATCATTTTGCTTTGCGGATTTGCCGGCATCGTGTTAGGGCTTTGAAAACGACGCAGGGAATCTTTCAAAACGTCACACTAGTAAAACGCAAACGTCACGTTAGTAAATCGCAAATGTCACGTTAGTAAATTGCAATCGTCACACGTGATGTTTGGCAACGACACACGTGTCATTCGCTAATCTTCCTCGAGTGCCTTGAAAAGTTCCTCAATCGCAGGCTCTGGAGCACCATGTTTGTCGAGCAAAGTTACAAATTTGCTTCCGATAATAGCACCAGCCGCGTTGGCTTGTGCGCTCTCCAAAGTTTGGCGATTACTAATGCCGAAACCTATCATGCGAGGGTGTTTGAGCCCCATCTTGTCGATTCGCGAGAAGTAAGCCTGCTTGGCTTGGTCGAACTCTTTCTGTGCTCCGGTTGTTGCTGCGGAACTGACCATGTAAATAAAACCATCGGTGTTTTCGTCGATGAAGCGTATGCGCTCGTCGCTCGTCTCAGGTGTGATGAGCATGATAACCCTGATGTCGAAGCGGTCGGCAATAGGTTTGACCTCGTTCATGTAGTCCTTGAACGGCAGGTCTGGAATGATAACACCGTCCACATCTACTTCCTTGCAACGACGGAAGAAAGGCTCGTAGCCCATGTGATAAATGGGATTCATGTAGCCCATCAGTATGAGGGGGAGTTTCACGCCCTGCTTTCGGAGCGGTTCCAACTGGGAAAAGAGTTTCGCGAGGGTCATTCCGTTTCTCAACGCCTTAGTGGCTGCGTCCTGAATGACTGGGCCGTCGGCCATCGGATCGCTAAAGGGAATGCCCACTTCGATGAAGTCTATGCCCTTGTTTTCCAAGGCCTTGATGATGTCGGAGGTGCTTTCGAGGGTCGGATGGCCTGCACAAAAGTAGAGCGAGAGCAAGCCTTTGCTCTTCTGCTCAAATAGGGCGTTTATTCTGTTCATTTGTCTGAATGTTTCTTATAAAAGTCCGTATCTTATCTACATCCTTGATGCCCGGCTCGATTTCGAAGCGCGAATTGATGTCGAAGCCGAGACATTTGTCGTGATGAAACTGCTTGAGTCGCTCCGCGTCCTCAGGTCCGATGCCTCCCGAAAGCAGGAAGGGTAGGGCACCTCGGTAGTCGGAGAGGATGTCCCAGTTAAACTGCTTGCCGCTTCCGCCAATAGTCGAGCACTTTGTATCGAAGAGAAGAATAGCCTCCTCCAACCCCTCCAAAGGAGGGGAAAAAGGTTGCTGCAGTTCTTTGTCTGTGGTCTGGCTCTCAATGTCACATTCATGCGACTGTCCCCCCCTCCTTTGGAGGGGCTGGGGGAGGCTGATAGCCTTGATGATCTTACAGCCCGTCTTCTCCCGAACTTCCTTGCAAAACTCGGGCGATTCGCTGCCGTGAAGCTGAATGTAGTTGAAGTCGAAGGCCTCCATCTGCTTCTGTATGTAGTCGAGCGACGGGTTGACAAAGACGCCAACACGCTGACACTTAGGCAGATAGGCTGGCACTTCGCTCACATATCGCGGCGAACGTTCCCAACAGATAAAGCCCATCATGTCGATGCCCAAACGCTCAATTTCCCGAATGTTCTCGGCATCCCGCATCCCACAAACCTTTATCTTCATAATTGCGAAATGAAGTTTTTTAGTGTTTGACCAGGAATGTCGGTCTTCATGAAGGTTTCTCCGATGAGAAAACCCCTGTAGCCTGCCTCGCGAAGGAGTTTGATGGTGTCAGGGTTACTGATGCCACTTTCGCTGACAAGCACTTTGTCTTGAGGCAGACGTACTGCCATTCGGAACGAGTTCAGCACGTCCGTAACGAAAGTTCCCAAGTTGCGATTGTTCACACCTATCGCGTCGACAGGAATCTCAGTGTAGTCAAGTTCGTGTTCTGAATGCAGTTCCAGTAGGACTTCGAGCCCCAACTCATGGGCCGTGGCTGTGAGCGAACGCACCTCCTGCTTGTTGAGGTCAGCCGCGATGAGCAGTACGGCGTCAGCTCCGATGTGTCGCGCCTGGAAGAGCTGGTATTCGTCTATGATGAAATCCTTGCGGAGGATGGGTCGGTTGACGAGCGGTCGGGCCTTTCTTATGAAATCGAGGGAACCGCCAAAGTACTTCTCGTCAGTCAGGATGCTGAGTGCTGCGGCTCCCGCTTGCTCGTAGGATGGGGGAATTATCTCAGGCTTGCCGTCCTCCTTAATCCACCCCTTCGACGGACTTTTCCGCTTGAATTCGGCAATGATGCCAAAGTCGTCTTCCGTCAAAGCCTGGCTCAAACTGCGCTTTATAATGCCTTCCGACATTATTCGCTCAACCTCTGCATAGAGCTTCCTTGCAGGTGTTTGCTCCTTCTGCTCGGCGACTTCGATGCGCTTATGTGCTACGATTTCCTCTAAAATGTCCATCTCTGACAGATTTGTTACGAGTTGAGTTCAATAAATTTCTTGAGACATTGCAGAGCCTTGCCGCTTTCGATGCTCTCGCGGGCCATTGCGACGGTATCCGAGATTGGGAGATTCGGGTTCATCAGGCTGATGCCACAAGCCGCATTCGCAATGACGACGTCCGTCTGAGCTTGTGTCGCCTTGTTTTCCAGCACGTTGTCGAAGATGCGCTTGGCTTCTTCGGCAGTTGTTCCACCGAATATTTCTTCAGGCTTTACATAGGAAAGTCCCATCTCGAGGGGCGTATAGACCTTCTCAAAGTGACGCGTCACGAATTTGAAACCGCTGGTGAGCGAAATCTCGTCGTATCCGTCGTAGCTCGATATGACACCGTAATTGTCGCCGATGCTCTGGTGCATACTGGCATAGAGGCGAAGCTGGGTGGGTGTTGCGGTGCCGTGAAGTGAGTTCTTTGGCGAGCAAGGATTGATGAAAGGCCCAAGCAAATTGAAGCACGTCGGCACGCTAAGCGCTTTACGAACCGGGCCGAGGAACTTCATGGCATTGGCGAAAAGAGGTGCATGAAGGTAACAGATGCCTGCTTTCTCAATGGAGCGACGGAGCACATTCTCGTCGTCGGTGAACTTCACGCCGTGCGCCATGAGCACGTTACTTGCGCCGCTCACGCTCGTGCTCGCTCCGTTGCCGTGCTTCGAGACCTTATATCCCGCACCGGCAACCACGAAACAGGCGCAGGTACTGATGTTGAAAGTGTTCTTTCCATCACCTCCTGTGCCCACGATGTCTAGCGTGTCGAAGTCGCTGAGGTTAATGTGTTTGCCTGTCTCAAGCAGTCCATCGCGAAAACCAAGCATTTCGTCCACCGTTGCACCGCGTGTCTGAATAGCCATCAACAAAGCCGCAATCTGTTCGGCAGGATAGGCTTGGCGGGTGATACTCACCAATATGTTGTGCGTGTCTTGCCGTGAAAGTGTTTCGCCGGCAATGAGTCGTTGTAAGTATTGCTTCATCGAAATTAAGAATTAAGAGTGAAGAATGAAGAATCATTCACCCCTCCTTTGGAGGGGCGGGGGAGGCTAACCAGTTCTTTATTATCGTCTTTCCGGCAGACGTGAGCACGCTTTCGGGGTGATATTGAATGCCGCGAATGTCATATTCACGATGTCTGAGAGACATGATGAAACCTTCTTCGCTGACGCTCGTCACTTCGAGACAGTCGGGGAAATCTTTCTTGTCGACTACCCAAGAGTGATATCTGCCCACCTCAAACGTCTTATCCAAGCCTTCGAAGAGATAGTCGTCGGCAGTTGTGGTGACGGGCGTTGCCACACCATGATAGACATCTTTGAGGTTTGTCAACTTTCCGCCGAATACTTCACCGATAGCTTGGTGGCCGAGACACACGCCGAGGATGGGCTTCCGTCCTGCGTAGGTCTTGATGACGTCGAGGAGAAGTCCCGCTTCACTCGGGATGCCCGGGCCTGGGGAGAGTATGATCTTGTCGAATGCCTCGAGTTGCGACATCTCGAACTGGTCGTTGCGATAGACCGTCACCTCAGCTCCAAGCTCCTTTACCAAGTGGCTCAGGTTGTAGGTGAACGAGTCGTAGTTATCGATGATGACTATCTTTTTCATATCTTTCCTGCTGTTTCGATGGCTCGGCGAAGTGCCCCGAGTTTGTTGTTAACCTCTTGTAGTTCGTATTCTACATCGCTCTTGGCAACAATTCCTCCACCCGCTTGGAACCAAAGCTCATTGTTGCGGCTGACGAAAGTGCGTATCGTGATGGCTTGGTTCGAGTTCCCCTCGAATCCGATAAACCCGATGCAACCGCCGTAAGCGCCTCTGTTGTGAGGCTCGTACTCTGAGATAAGTTGCATGGCCCGCACTTTTGGAGCACCCGAAAGCGTACCTGCGGGGAACGTGTCGATGAAGGTCTTGATGGGATCTGCCGCTTCGTCAAGTTCTCCACTAACGCGGCTGACGAGATGGATAACGTGGCTGTAGAACTGCATATCCTTGTAGAAATCGACTTTGACGTTGTGGCAGTTGCGCGACAAATCGTTGCGAGCGAGGTCAACAAGCATGACGTGTTCGGCATTTTCCTTAGGGTCGTTGCGCAGGTACTCTGCGTTCTGACGGTCGGTTTCGCTGTTGCCGGTCCGTTTCGTCGTGCCCGCAATCGGGTCGATATATGCGTGACGATTCTCGATGCGGCAGTGTGTCTCGGGACTTGAACCGAAGATGCGGAAGCCTCCAAAGTCGAAATAGAAGAGATAGGGGCTGGGATTGATGCTTCGCAAAGCACGATAAAGCTTGAAGTCATCACCTTCGTAGCGTTGCTTGAAGCGGCGTGAAAGGACTATCTGGAACACGTCGCCACGCAGACAATGTTGTATTCCGCGACGAATGTTCTCGCGGTGCTCGTCGTCGGTGAGAGTGCTTGTGCATTCGCCGACAGGTTGGAAGTCGAACGCCTGATAGTTTCGGCTGGCCAGGTCTCGCTCCAGTTGGTCGAGGTCGTCCTGTTCCCCGTCGGCAAGCAACTCGATGAGCGTGAGCTCATTACGGAAGTGATCGAACACGACTACATCTTTATATAATATATAGAGCATGTCGGGCGCGTCGTTTTCCGGCTGCGTTTCGTCCTTGACGGCGATGTTCTCGAAGTAACGGACGGC
>JAGCXU010000037.1 GCA_017961145.1 Bacteroidaceae bacterium
ATTGGCATAGCAGGTTATCATACCGGCAACTTGCATCTGAATTTCGGCACGGCGTTGACCAGTATGCCACTCCTCTGGTCGGGTTTCATCTTGAATAGGAGGCTAAATGTGCTGCAGAAGAGGATTCCCTGGTGGTGGGCAATTGCCTCTGCAATCGTTTTGTTTGTGATGCTCCACTACATGTATATGGGCGAAAACTACTTTTACAGCAACACTTACAGCAGTCCTTGGCCGATGCTTTACATCGCCGGATTCGCCGGTTCGCTTGCCATTCTTCTATTGAGCAGCGTTATTCAGCGGCTGCCCATCATATCCTATATCGGACGTTATTCCCTCATAGTGCTTTGCACACACATGGTCATGATAACGCTCCTTGTTGCCCTCAGCCACTTCCTACCTGAATCTTTCCGACAGACAGGCAGTTTGGAGAGCCTTGTTTTCCTTGCGCTCACCATCGCTTTCTCCATGTTCTGCTGCCGGTTCCTGAGTAGGTACTTGCCTTGGTTCACAGCACAAAAGGACTTGATTAAAATAGGTCGTCAGAAAACGCAGGCAAGCTAATTTGCAAACGTGGCACTGTTAAATCGCAAACGTAACACTATATGATTGCAATCGTCGCACTATACGTTTGCAATCGTAACACTATGTGTTTGCAATCATCACTTCCCTAGTTCGAAAGTCAGGCTGTAGGGAGCATCCTTCTTGGCAGTTCCCAATCGTTTGTTCGGCTGGTCGGACATCTGGAGTTGAAGCGTTCCTCCTTCCGCCAACTCGCTGTAAGTAATGTAATTACGCGAGAGATTCTGGCCATTCAGGCTCTTACTTTCGACATACACATTCTCCCTCGAATTGTCCTTCGCCTCGATAACAAATTGCTTGCCATCTTCCATCGTAATGGTTGCCTTACGGAAAATCGGACTGCCAAACACATATTGATCAGTTCCAGGGGTAACCGCGTAAAGTCCAAGAGCAGAGAGGACGTACCACGAACTCATGCCGCCCTGGTCCTCATCACCAGGGAAACCATCAGGACCACTATTATAAAGGCGGTCCATAATCTGGCGAACCCAGTACTGAGTCTTCCATGGCTGACCGGCATAACTGTAGAGATAAGGCATGTGTTGAATGGGTTGATTGCCGTGAGCATACTGTCCCATGCCCGCTATCTCCATTTCCGTCATCTCATGAATCTTGTGACCATACCAACCGGGCTTAACCGTGCTAGGTTGCGAAAAGACGCTATCCATCTTCAAGCAAAAGGCTTCGTCGGAGCCGAAGAGTTCGATAAGCCCCTGCACATCGTGGAAAACGCTCCAGATATAGTGCCAGGCATTACCCTCGGTATATGGTCCGCCCCAAACAAGAGGGTCGAATGGCTCCAACCACTTGCCGTCAAGTCCTCTGCCACGGAAGAACTTAGTGTCCGAGTCCCACAGATTCAAGTAGTTACGAAGCACTTTCTCGAACACTTTCTCATAAAACTTATTACCACAACTACGAGCCAAAGTCCACGCACACCAGTCGTCGTAAGCGTATTCTAGCGTTTGTGTAACACTTCCATGGGACTCCGGAAAAGTGACATAGCCAAGTTGCCAGTACTCTTTCCAACCGGCTCGTCCGTTAGCGCCACCCATCGGACCTTTGTTCATAGCCTCGTGCGCGTATGCAGCCAACGCGGAATCGGGGTCGAAAGAGCGTATCCCTTTCGCCCAGGCATCTGCCAAAAGCGAGATACTATGATTGCCACACATGCCTCCAGTCTCGCCTGGACAAGACCATGCAGGCAGCCATCCGAACTGCTTTTGCGCGTCGAGAAGGGCCTGCATGTAGCGACCTTGTTGCGTAGGATGCAGGATATTCGTCAGGGGGAACTGGCTTCGGAAGGTGTCCCAAAAGCCGTTGTCGGTCAGCATATAGCCCTCGTGAATCTTTCCATCGTAGGGACTATAATAATAAGGTGTGCCATCCGACCTGATTTCATAGAACTTGCGGGAGAAAAGATTTGCGCGGAAGAGACAACTATAAAAGGTACGCATCTGCTCTTCGCTGCCTCCTTCCACTCGGATGCGGTTCAGCAGGGCATTCCACGTCTCGAAGCCTCGCTTTTTGGTCTGCTCCAAATTCTTGTCCGAGCCCAGTTCCAACTGCCAGTTCAGCCAGGCTTGTTCCTCGCTGATGTAGCTGCTGGCGGCTCGTGCCTGCACCTTACTGCCAGGTTTGAACTTGAGATAACAGCCATAACGCTTGCCTTTGCCATCCTTTTCTTGCGGGAAAGTCTGCTTCTTCTCCCCTTCCCAAATGCCGTAATCGAGTATCGGCTGGTCGAACTGGATGACAAAAAAGCAGCGGAAGTTCTCTTTATGATTGACGAAACGCTGGTTGTTGACCCATCCCGTCACCTGTCTTTTCTCCGGATTAACATGGATTCCCGACTCCGCAGTATAGCCGTCGATGACCAAGTAAGCGTCCTCTTTCTTGGGATACGAAAAGCGAAGATGGACGCCACGCTCTGTAGGAGCCATCTCTGTACGAATGCCGTTGTCGAAGGTGACGCTGTAGTAATGAGGTTGTCCGACCTCCGTGCAATGGCAGAAACGAGCGCCTCGTTTGTCCGGATCGACTTCCAAATTGCCCGTTTCAGGGAAGAAAGTATAGACGGCATAGTCGCTAACCCAGGGAGAAGGCTGATGACTTTGACCGAATCCTCTGATTTGATCCGACTCGAAAAGGTACTTAAAGCCCTCGCCATTCGGTCCCGTCTGGGGAGTCCACATGTGCTGAGCATACGGCATAGCCGTGGCAGGGAAGGTGTTGCCATGCGAAAGGCCGTAGTTCGAAAGCGTGCCTTGCAGCGTGTTAACGTACTGAACCAGGTTCGGTTGGCTTGCCGCGTTAATCGACAAAACACAGAGCAAAAGCCCGCAGAGGATGGAGAAGAGTCTGTTTTGCATAAGATACTTTATTTACATCACGTGCGAAGTCGTCAAACTTCACACGTGATGTTTGCAAAGTTCACGTGTGAAGTTTGCGGATACGACACGCCAACTCGAAGTCAGCAATTTAGGAAATGTGCCTTCCTTACTTGATGTTCGGCTCCTCGAGGCCCAGTCCCTTCTTCTTGTCGACGATGCGGAGCACGAAACCGAGCAGGAGTGCTGCAACGCCCAGGCAAGCCAGCATGACGAGCGGAGCTGTGTAGTTGAACTGAGTTGGGTCAGTAACATTGGGATTTGTCTTGTCCAAAACCTTGCCGATAAGCAGGGGGAAGAGCCAAAGACCGATGTTCTGAATCCAGAAGATAAGTGCGTAGGCCGAACCTATCACCTTGGCATCCACCAACTTAGGAACGCTTGGCCAAAGGCTTGCGGGCACCAAAGAGAAGCTGGAACCCAGCACAAGGATAGTGATATAGGCAATCGCGATACCTCCCACGGCTGAGCCTTTGAACATCGGCAGCACGAAGGCAAACGTCAGATGGCAAAAGATGAGGAGCAACGAACCCAGTATCAGCATCGTGGCTGCCTTGCCCTTGTGGTCCACATAACTGCCCAAAATGGGTGTGATGAGCACGGCCAGAAGGGGGAAGACTGCGAAGATGCTCTCGGCACTCTGCCTCATGTAGCCCATGTAACAGTAAGCAACGAGGGCGATTATGCTGACACAAAGCAAACCGTACTTCGCTCCAGCCTTCTTCTGGAAGTTGCTTGCGAAGCCTGTTGCCGCAACAAAGAGCATGATGACGTACTGAATGATGGTCACGCTCTCAGTTGCCCAGAACGAACCTTCGGTAGGAGGAGTGAGTGTGAGGTTGCATTGGAGCATGTTCACGGCGTACTTCTGGAAGGGGAATATGGCGCTGTAGTAGAGCACACAAAGCAGGGCAACAAGCCAGAAACCACTCGAAGTGAGGATTTGTCCCAAGTCGCTGATCTTGAAGGGGTCGTCCTTCTCCTCTGCCTCGCCAGTCTGCGCGTCGAGTTTTCTGTCCATAAAGAAGTAAACGATACTCATGATGAGGGCGATGCACATCAAGACTACGCCGAAGGCAACCGAGCGAGAAACGCTGACTTGACCTCCCAAACGAGCAAAGAAGGGCGAGAAAATCATGCAAGTTGCCACGCCGAGACGGGCAAGTGCCATCTCCGAACCCATCGCCAAAGCCATCTCTCTTCCCTTGAACCACTTGACGATACCGCGGCTCACGGTAATGCCGGCCATCTCCACGCCGCAGCCAAAGATCATGAAACCGCAGGCGGCAAACTTGGCGGAAGCTGGCATCTCTTTATAGAAAGGCGATACGCCGAGTTCCTCAAACACGGGAATGTAGTTCAGATGGGTGTTGAACCATGTTTCCAGGCCACTTCCCGCAAAGCCGTCAGCAACGGCGTACCACTTGATGCAGGCGCCGACGAGCATCACGACGGCTGATAAAACCATCGTGAAACGCACGCCCATCTTGTCGAGAATGATACCTGCGAAGATGAGGAAGAAAGCAAAGACGTTGAGGAAGACCTCGGAACCTTGCATCGTGCCAAAGGCTGTGGAATCCCATCCACGAGTTTCTTGCATCAAGTCCTTAATGGGAGAAAGGATGTCCATGAAGATGTAGCTGCAAAACATGGCCAACGCCAAGAGCAGCAAAGCCGTCCAGCGCATGCCGGCGCTGTCGCGGAGAGTTTTTTGAATTGCTTGCGTCATAACCTTTTATCTTATTTTCTTATTATCTACATATCTTATTATCCTACTTCTTCAGCCACTTGTCGAGCCATGAGAAATAAGTCCTCTGCCACAAAATACCGTTTTGTGGTTTGAGCACCCAATGGTTCTCGTCGGGGAAGATGAGCAGCTGCGCCTCGATGCCTCGCATGCGAGCGGCGTTGAAGGCACTCATGCCTTGAGTGGCGTTGATGCGGTAATCCTTCTCGCCATGTATGCAAAGAATGGGCGTGTCCCACTTGTCGACGAACCGATGAGGACTATTCTCGTAGGTCTTGCGGGCGCGTTCGGTCTGGTCTTTATTCCAATAAGCATCGTCATACTCCCAGTTGGAGAACCAGTTTTCCTCAGTCTCGGTGTACATCGCCTCGAGGTTGAAGGCGCCATCATGCGAGATGAAGCACTTGAAGCGGCCTTCGTGATGACCAGCCAGATAGTAAACCGAGAAGCCACCAAACGAGGCTCCGACGGCACCGAGTCTGTCTTTATCGACATACGGCAAGTTTTCCACGGCATCGTCTATCGCGGAGAGATAGTCCTTCATGCATTGTCCTGTCCAGTCCCCGCTGATTTCCTCGAGCCATTCCTGCCCGAAGCCTGGCACGCCGCGACGGTTCGGAGCAATCACCACATAACCCTGCGACGCCATTATCATAAAGTTCCAACGGTAGCTCCAGAACTGCGAAACGGCACTCTGAGGACCGCCTTCGCAGAAGAGCAACGTGGGATATTTCTTCGAAGCATCAAAGTGAGGAGGCAAGATGACCCATGTCAGCATCTCCTGACCGTCGGTTGTCTTCACCCAACGCTGTTCGATGCGGGGCTTTGCAAGCTGGTCGAGGATGTCCTTATTCACTTCTGTTATCTGCTTTATCTGAGTGTCGTCGGCACTCTCGCCAGGTGTTACAACATAAAGGTCAGCAGGTTCCGTGATACTGTGACGTTCCGCAACGAGCGTCTTCTCGTCGAGCATCTGCAAGGAACCAAAGTCGGCCCAGTTGTTGGAAAGTTGCTTGACTTCGCCCTTGAGGTTGGTCTTGTACAGATTCTCCGTGGCGTGCCAAACAGCTATATAATATAATGTATAGGAGTCGGGCGCCCAGCAATAGTCATCGACGCTGGAGTCGAACGATTCCGTGACGTAGGTCTTGGTGTTCTCTTTCAGGTCATAAATGCAGAGACGCTGGCGGTCGCTCTCGTAGCCGTCGCGCTCCATAGAGAGCCAGGCCACGTAGCGTCCGTCGGGAGAGAACTTCGGATTGAGGTCATAGCCGACGTTGTAGTCTTTCAAGTTCGTGTTGATGAACTGATCCTTAAGTGTCTTTGTGGGGTTGCAGATGTTGTCAGGACTGTCAACAAAGCCTCCATCAGGCACAATGGCGAACTCGCAGCAGTCCTTGCAAAGGTTCTTTGTGTTGTTCATGTCCTTGCTCTCCGCGTCGTAAAGGAAGATGTCGGAGTCGGTGCTGATGCTGTAACTTATACCTGTCAGGCAGCGACAAGTGAAGGCGATGAACTTCGAGTCGGGACTCCAAGCTAACTGTTCGATGCCGCCGAAGGGTTCCATGGGGCATTCGTATGGCTCTCCCTCGAGGATATCGAACTCCTCACCTGTCTTCAGATCGATGACGAAGGGGTGCTGGATGCTCTCCACATAATGATCCCAATGTCGATACATCAGGTCGTTCACCACGCGACCCGTCGCTTTGGGCAGATCTTCGGGGTTCTTCTGGATGATTTCATTAAAGTCGATGCTCTTCAAGATGATGGCTTTCTTGCCGTCGGGAGCGAAGAGGAAGCCCTCGACCTTGCCGTCTGTCTTGGTCATCTGCTTGCGGCTCTTGCCATTCAAGCCCATCTTCCAGACCTCACCTTCCCTAAGGAAAGCGATGGTTTCGTTGTCCAACCATTGAACATCGGTTTCGTTCTCGGCATCACCTGTCAGTTGTTTTTGCTCGCTGCCATCAGCGTTCATCATCCAAAGAACCTGATGGCTCTTGTTTTCGGCCACGCTGTAGTAGCCCATTTGGAAGGCAATGTGCTTTCCGTCGGGCGAAGCCTGATAGCCACTTATGCGGCTCATAGCCCAAAGAGCCTCAGGCGTCATGAGGTCGCCTTCAAGCTGAATGGTTTGCTTTTCTATGTTAACCTTGTCGCTTTCCTTCTGTGTGCCGCAAGACATGAGTAATAATGAGAAAATGAAAAAATGAAAGAATGAATGCTTACTGTGTCTCATCTTTAATCCTTAATCTTTAGTCTTTAATCAATTATCTTCGTTTCGCCTGTTCCTGTTGCATCTTCTGAAGAGCCTCGAGGCGTGCCTGCAGACCCGACACTTTCTTTGGATCGTTCTTGTGTTGCTCGCGATAAGCCTCAAGGCCGGCAAGCAGCTTGGCATCATCTGTCTTCCAACGCAGGTACCACATCGTGATGATATTGAGCAAACCGGATATGAAGTAGAAGTAGCTCAAGCCGCTTGAGTAGTTGTTAAACCAGAAGAAGAACATGAGGGGCATCAGGTACATCATCCATTGCATCATCTTCATTTGCTGAGCCTGCTCGCCTGTGAACTGGTTCTGCTGTTGTCTCATTGATATCCAAGTGTTGATAAGGTTGGTCGCACTAAAGAGGATACAGAAAAGACTGAGGTGGTTGCCGATGAGCGGAAGACTTGTCCCCCAACGGATTGGGTCGTCGTAAGCACTAAGGTCGCTTGCCCAGAGGAAGCTCTCACCACGCAGGTCGATGGCATTAGGAATGAAGTTGAACATCGCAATCCAGATAGGCATCTGTATGAGCATCGGCAGACATCCGCCCATTGGACTGACGCCGTACTGGCTATAGACTTGCATCATGGCCTGTTGCTTCTGCATGGCCTGATCGGGATTGGGGTATTGCTTGGTGAGTTCGTCGAGTTTCGGCTTGAGGACACGCATCTTTGCGCTACTCATGAAGCTCTTCTTTTGGGTTGGGAAGACAAGCACCTTGATGATGATTGTCAGCAGAAGCAGGACGATGCCCATCGACAAGCCCATCGCCTTAAGCCAGTCGAAGATGTAGAGGATTGACCAGCGATTGATGAAACGGAAGAATGACCAACCGAGATAGACGAGTTCGTCGAGGTCGGCATCCGAGCCATAAGCCGTCATCTTGCTGTGTGCCTTGAGGATATGGAAGTCGTTCGGGCCGAGGTACATCTGCAACTTCGTGGGCTCCTTGCCTGTCGCATCGAAGGGAACTTGCAGGGAAGCTTCGTAACGCTTCAGGTAGTCCTCCTCATCTTTCAGTTGTTCAGTAGAGAGCGAAGCCTGCGTCATCGGCTGACTTCCAATGAGGACAGCGCTGAAGAACTGGTTCTTGAAGGCAATCCACTCGAGTGCCTCTTCCGGTTCCTTGCTTTCGTCCTTCATCTCGCTGAGTTTCTTGACACCCTTTCCCTGCCGCTTATAGGTAAGGGAACTATAGCGGTTCTCGAAGTCCTTGCCCTTTTCCTGTTGGGCAATACGCGCGTTCCAATTGATGAGGAGATTGCTCTGGCCAGGCATCGCCAAGCCCTCCAAGCCCTGACAGACAATGTTCATGTCGAGCATGTAGGTATTGGGACGAAGCGTATAGCTTACCTGCAACTGCTTCCCTTCTTGTTCAGCGATGAAAGTGACGCTGGAGTCTGTCTGCTCCGTAACGTTGAAGGCGAGGTCTGCTAGACAGAGATTCTCCTGCTTGAGGGGCAGGGTGAACTTCATCGAAGCGTCTTCTTTGCCAAGAATCAGGACGTCGCCATCCCTGCGACGGCTTTTGTAACCAACGATTTCGGCATCCTCCACGACAGCTCCTTTGCTGTTGAGACCAATCTTTACCTTATTATTCTGAAGCATGATGCGCTGCCCCTCGCCATTACTTTGCGAGAAGAAGAGGGCGCTACTGTCTGGTGTTGCTGGAGTTGCAGCTATCCTTTCGGCTTCAATCTTCTTAGCTTCTACCTGTTTTTGCTGCTCTACGGCAGCAATACTATCTCTTTGTGCCATGGCTTCCAACTCTTCGCGACTGGGCTGACTATACCAGCTAAAGCCAATGATAACGAGGGCAATGAGAATAAATCCTGTAACTGTATTTTTATCCATATAGGTTATGTGTTTTATGATTTAGGCGTACAAAAGTACAAAAAACTTTAAACTTTAAACTCTAAACTCTAAACTTTTTCGTATCTTTGCACAAAATTAGAACAAATGAAGTGCCTTACAATACTATTCACTATCTGTTTGATGGCATTGGGAACCAGTAGTGCCGCAAACTTGAATGACGGAACAGAAGTTCCTGCCGACTCCTCTATCTTGCTGAGGAACTACATGAAAGCCCTCGAAACTTTGGCTAAGGAACGTGATTCGCTGAACGTTTCCGCGACTTCTTCCACTCCGAATGCCTACTATTATCAGCTTCTTTCGAAGCCCGCACTATATGGCTCCTCGTTACATCAAATGCTGAGCCAGACAGATACCTCAGTTTCTGACCAGCAGTTGCAACGTCTCTTTGCTGCCCGAAAGATGCTGTCTTCGCTTTATGCTGGGGCTCCTCAACTCGTGACATACACTGAGAGCGACATTTTGGGACAGGCTGCCATCCGAAGCGACATTAATGACAGACTGCAAACCTCCGACAAACTTGCCGACAAGGTTGCTGCTGCCACTCTTGCTCCCACAATAGACGAGCCTATTGAGGTCATCACGCGACGTCCCAACTTCTGGAAGTTCTCGGGTACCTCCGAGTTGCAATTTGCGCAAAACTACATTTCGGACAACTGGTATAAAGGCGGCGAGACCAACTGGATAGGCAATTTCGACCTTACCTTGCGCGCCAACTACAACGACCAGCGCAAGATAACCTGGGAGAACACGCTGGATGCTCAGCTGGGTTTCCAGACAACGGAGACTGACGAAAAGCGCACTTTCCGTCCAAGCCACAACCTGCTTCGCTATACAGGCAATGCCGGCTACAAGGCATGGAAGGACTGGTACTACTCTCTTTTGGTAATCTTGCAGACTCAGATTGCACCCAACTATCAGAGGAACACCGATAATATCACATCGAAGATTATGTCTCCGTTGGAAGTTACGATTGCCCCTAATATGAAATACGAAATAAAGTGGGGCAAGAAGCAGCAGTTCACGGGACAGCTCAACATAGCCCCTCTTGCCATGAAAATCGTGTATGTCAACGATGATGAACTTGTCACGAACTTCGGCATAGAAGCAGGGAAACACCAGAAGACCACATTTGGTCCCAACATCGCTCTCAACACAACGTGGAAGATTTGCAAGCAAATCACTTGGATAAACCGCATGTATTGGTTCAGCAACTTTGACTACAACATCTGGGAATGGGAGAATAAAATCAACTTCACCGTCACCAAACTCATCACCGCGAACCTCCATCTCTATCCCCGCTTCGATAATAGCAACCCCAAATATCGTTCTGGAGAAAATCACAACGGCACCTACCTGATGTTCAAGGAACTGCTAAGTCTTGGATTAACATACAATTTCTAAGGCAATTACCTGTTTCGACCATGCTCATCAAATCAGCCGAATACGTCATCAGCAGTGCTCGCGTGGACCAATGTCCGCAGGGAGATTTGCCGGAGTTTGCTTTCATAGGACGAAGCAACGTGGGCAAGTCGAGCCTCATCAACATGCTGACAGGCAGGGCGGGACTCGCCAAAACATCTGCCACACCAGGCAAAACCATCCTGATTAACCATTTCTTGGTAAACGGACAACGGACAACAGACAACGGACAACAGACAAAAAGCCTCCCTCCTCGGGGGGAGGTGGGGAGGGGAGCTTGGTACCTCGTCGACCTTCCTGGCTATGGTTATGCCAAGAGAGGACAGAAGCAAAGGGATGAGTTGCAACGGATGATAACAAGTTACATCCTTCGACGAGAGCAGATGATGAACCTCTTTCTCCTTATTGATGCTCGCCACGAGCCCCAGCGAATCGACCTCGAGTTCATCGAATGGCTTGGCGAGAACGGCATCCCCTTCAGCATCGTCTTCACGAAAGCCGATAAGCTATCGAAGAGTAAGCTCTCTGCAAACATCAAGCACTACTTGAACGAGCTTTCTAAACAATGGGAGGAACTGCCGCCACACTTCATCACGAGCAGCGAGACGAAGCAGGGGAAAGAGGAACTTCTCTCGTATATCGAGACAATCATTCAGGGGTAACTCGAAAACGTCACACTGTTAAATCGCAAACGTCACACTATACGATTGCAATCGTCGCACTATACGTTTGCAATCATAACACTATACGTTTGCAAATGTTCCTGCAGTCATCCATCAATACCACTCTACGTTGCTGCTGTAGGAGCTTTGCTTCTTCCATCGAAGAGCGTCTGCCAACGTGCCCGCCTTGCAGGCAAAGAGGAAGTTGAAACTGGTGTAGGGCGTAATCACCATACTGCACGACATCGAGAAACAATGGAGATCTCGTGCCAAAGAAACTACCGTCATACTCAACTTCTTGTAGTTGAAGTCGTAACCCGACGAGAAGTTGATGTTCCAGCCCTCAGCAATGCTGACATTTCCGGAGAAGTTGAGCGTCTGATTGAACCTGTAGGGATAGCGCATTCGCTTGGGGTTGATCTTCGCTGCAGTGTTTTCTCGCATCGAGACACTATAGCTGACAGTCAGGCTCCAAGGCATCTGGAACTTCAAGTAGCCGTCCTCGTCAACCTCGCTCGGCTTGTCCCTCTTTGCAGCCTCCCTACCCTTCTTGCGGTCAGGATCGACGTTTTGCATGGTGGGATCCACTTCATCCTCGTCGTACTCGTCTTCTTCATCTTCTTCACTGGTATTGCCCGAAAAGCGACTTGTCAGTTTATCCCTTATGCCAAGCAACTTCTTGATAGTCTGGTTGTTGAAGGTGTAGTGAAGATTTTGCGACATGCCTTGGAAGCGGCCAAAGCGTCCTCGGCCATATTCAGTGTGGTCGCCCACAAAGACATTGCCGTTCTTGTCGAACTCGTAGGCATATGTGGCGAACTGCGCATTCATCGAGAAGGTGTGAGACTTCGTGAGTTTCAGACGAATACGCATGTTCAAGTCGCTCCAAGGCTTCTTCTTCGCAGCCATATTATAACTCATAGACATGCCCAGTTCATCAATGAGACTGATCTTCTTCTCGCCCGTCGAGTCGCGATCAGAGCGCAATTTCATCTCAAGATTGTTGGACACATCGAACTGAACACTACCCTGCATGACGCTGGGAGCCGTTCCGTAAGCCATACCGGCAAACGGCGAATAGGACACCGTGGTGACGTTTCCATTCGCATCTGTACGGGTATATGTGTCGAAGAAGCCCCACCTGGGAGTGCTGAAATCAGGTGCATAGTTGAAACTCAACGAGGGAGTCATCATGTGTCGGATGGCCTTTATCTTCTTTCCGCCAAACCACGGCAGCGGAGTATACATGCCGTAAAGTTTCGTATTGGCAGTCAAACCCATCGAGAAATTGTAGACATTGTAGAAACCATAAATGGTGTCTCGCTGCACTCTTCTGTTCTCGTCGTCCCACGACTGCATGATCTTCTTCGAATACATACGGTCGGTAAAGGTGAAATTGGGTGTGATGTTGACGTAATTGAAGAGCGGGAAGGTGGCATTAATCGGTATCTGATGACGCATACCATTGCGCCAGTCCTTGACAAGACTACTCTTGAAGAGCAGGTTCTCCTTGGTGTTGATGCTGTTTGTGAGTGTGCCGGTATAGCTTACGCCAATCTTCTCGTACCAACGTTCCTTGCCTGCCATCTTCTTGCGCTTGAAGGGATAGAAGCGGTTGAGCTGGATATTCAGGTTGGGCAACGTGACAGAAAGGCTGCTGTCCTGTACCTGCTGGGCAAGGTTGAAAGTTCCACTCAGCGTCAAGCCAATGTTGGGGAAAGTCTTACTGTAGTTGATACTGCTCGTTCTGACACTCTGCGTATAGCTTTCCGGGTTGTACATGCTCACGAGATTATTGCGCTCGTAGCTGCTCGTGGCAAAGTTAACGCTGGCTGTAAACGATTGAGTCGGGTTGGCTTTCGGGTCTTGTCGGTGAGTCCAGGCTACCTTGAAGCTTTTCGAAACAGAGAAATCAGGCATATTCTTCTCGCCAGATTGGGTGTGCTGGTAGCTTACGTAGAGATTTCCGCTATACCGATATCGCTTCTTATAAGTGGACTGTCCGGTCAGAGCCCATGAGCCTTTCGTATAGATGTCACCCAAAATCTTGGCATCAACAAAGTCGTTGAAGGCAAAATAATAGCCTCCTTCGCGCAAGTAGAAACCTCGCGTAGTCTCATCACCATAGCTTGGCATGATGAAACCACTGCTGTACTTGCTCTTGAAGGGGAAGAATCCGTAGGGAATAGCCAAAGGTAAAGGCACATCGCACACTACCAGATAGGTTGGGCCAAAGACGACATCCCTGCCAGGACGCACTTTAGCTCGCGTCATATTCAAGTAGAAGTGAGGATGTTCGGCATCGCAAGTCGAGTAGAATGCCTTCTTTACATACATCGTGCCACTGCTGTCTCGCTTGCCATCGAGACTCTTCATGTAGCCTTCACCTTGCTGAGTATAGACGTTGGAGATGAATGCCTTGCGCGACTTGAAGTTGTAGCTGATGCTGTCTGGCTCGTATTCATCGGAGCCCTGACGGAAGAGGGGCTTTCCCGTAACGTTGCCCAACGAGTCCGTTCGACTAGTTGCATGCACCAGACTGCTGTCGATGGAGATATTTATAATGTCTGCCTCGAGTTCGAGATTTGTGTATTTCACCTTACTTGCGCCATAGAGATGAGCTCGCGAGCGACCGTAATCGAACGTGATTGAGTCTTCTGCTGAGTAGTTTACGGGCATGTCGAGAGCATTCTTGCTCTTAGGAGTCGTATCGACAGGCACAGTATCTGTCGGCACAGTATCTGGCAAGATGGTATACGGACGCAAGGGAATACTGTCCCCTAAAAGCGAATCAACGTCGTTCTTCAGAAAGGGAATCCTTCCTGAAGGACGTGCCGCCAATGCTGCCAGAACATAGCATGCAGTCAGTATAGATAATAACCTTGCCTTCAAATGCTATATAGTTATTGCAATTTGCAAAGGTAAGACTATTTTCTGACACTTCGTGTCTTTTCCTTTTATTATTATGATTTTTTCACTCAAAGCGCGCCATCCAAGCCTTAAAAACGGCAATTCCGTCGATACCGAACTTCTCTAAACTGCGCATAGCCTGTTCTGGGGTCTTCTCATCATCGAGCCGAGTCTTGGAATAAAACTTGTCGGCATAGCAGATGATTTGCTCTTCGATGCTTTCCGGCGTGAAATCCTGATGGGGAAGAGGCAAGTTCTGTCGTTCTATCTCGAGGGCCGTGAGTCCAGTTCCCGTATGACGCTCTGCAATTCGGGCATGAAGAGGAAGTCCCTCGCCTCGGAGAATCTCTGCTCCAAGAATGCCGTGACGGATATAAGGCTCTGATCCATAGCAATATATGGAAGGTGCATCGACGCGAACTATGCCGATATCATGAAGCATGGCCGCTTCCCAAAGAAGTGTTTCGTCTGCCTTCAGTTCTGGATGTGCCTTTGCTATTTTCAGAGCGCGACGTGCCACATCTGTACTATGACGAAGCAGTATCCGCTCCAACGCCTCGTTGCCTTGACAATACTTATGAATCAACTCATTTACCATAATCTCTCACATTTTCGCACAAAATTACAAAAATCTCTGAACTCTACACGATAAACTTTGAACTTTTTTTCGTACCTTTGCAACTTGAACAATGAAATAGGCACTAAGATGAAGTACGGGTTCGATAACGACAAATACATTTCCATCCAGTCGCAACACATTAAGGAGCGCATCGCACAGTTCTCCGGAAAGCTATATCTGGAGCTTGGAGGCAAACTTTTCGACGATCATCATGCAAGCAGAGTGTTGCCCGGATTCCAGCCAGACAGCAAGTTGCGCATGTTCCAGCAGCTTAGCTCATCGGCAGAGATTGTCATCGTCATCAGTGCTCTCGATATTGAGAAGAACAAAGTCCGTCAAGACTTGGGCATCACCTATGACGAAGATGTGCTCCGACTCCATTCTGAATTCCAGAAGAGAGGTTTCATGGTGAACGGCGTCGTGATTACTCATTACAACGGTCAAAGCAGTGCTGCCATCTATCGACGTCGTTTGGAACACCTCGGAATACGCGCCTATTACCATTATAATATTGAAGGTTATCCCAACAATGTGAAGTTGATAAACTCCGACGAAGGCTTCGGTCGTAACGATTATGTCGAAACCACCCGACCACTCGTCATCGTAACGGCTCCAGGTCCTGGCAGCGGAAAGATGGCAGTCTGCCTGAGTCAACTCTATCAAGAGCGCAAAAGAGGTGTGGAGGCAGGTTACGCCAAGTTCGAAACCTTCCCAGTTTGGAATCTTCCGCTCAAACATCCTGTCAACATCGCCTACGAAGCCGCTACTGCCGACTTGGGAGATGTCAACATGATCGACCCCTTCCACATGGATGCCTACAATAAAGTTGCCATCAACTATAATAGAGATGTGGAGATCTTCCCTGTTCTCAACACCCTCTTCGAAGGCATCTACGGCACTTGTCCCTACAAGTCTCCGACCGATATGGGCGTGAATATGGTGGGCTTCTGCATTTGTGATGACGACATTTGCCAGCAAGCAGGTAAGGACGAAATCATCCGACGCTATTACACAGCCCTCAATCAAATGGCAGACGGGGCTTGCAACGATGCTGAAGTAAACAAGATAGACTTGCTCCTCAAGCAAGCCAAGATTAGTACCGACGACCGTCGAGTTACCGTCGAAGCACGTCGTCGTCTGGAAGAATCAGGTGTTCCATCGTCTGCAATCGAACTCGAAGACGGCACCATCATCACGGCTGCTTCGTCACCTTTGCTTGGCACGTCGGCTTCGCTCCTGCTCAACGCCACCAAACATCTTGCAGGTATCGACCACGACCTCAAGCTCATCTCGCAAGACTTCATCGAGCCCATCCAACGCACAAAGATAGAATATCTGGGAGGACACAACCCTCGTCTGCACACAGACGAAGTCCTTGTCGCTCTCTCTGTACTGAGTCGTCAAGACGAAAACTGCCGTCGAGCCCTCGCTCAACTGCCCAGCTTGGCCGGTTTGCAAGCACACACCACCATTATGCTCGGGGAAGTTGACCGCAAGATATTCAAGAAGTTAGGCGTCGACCTTACTTGTGATCCGGTAAAGAAATACTGACGTTTACACCCGACACAAGTCAACAAAAGAAACGTGGCACTTTATCTTCGAAAACGTCACACGTGATAATCGCCAACGTCAAACGTGACGTTTGGCATTTTCACACGTGAAGTTTCCAATCTTCACGTGTGTCGTTTTCAATCTTCCCCAGCCAAGTAAAAACAATTGGGGAAAGAAGTCGGCTTTTTAATAACGGTAAGCTACGCCAAGAGTCGCGTAAATAGGGTACATCTTAAAGGTGATGGCCTCGAAGTTGCGATCCCAAATGTCAGTCATACCCCAGTCAAGCAAGCCAAAGACGTTCAGGTGCTTCATCGCTTTCCAGTCGAAAGCAATCTCTATACCAAGAGCTACGGGCTGCATTTTATCTGGGAAGTTATCGGGATAAGGCGTAGGATTCTCCTTTGTCATCAGTATCTTTGTGCCGACGGGAGTGTCCTCGCGAAGGTAACCGACACCGTCCTTATTGTCATAAACCTCGCCGCTAAAGGTCTGACCGAAGTAGAGACTAAGGTACGGACCTGCACTTACGTTCCATCTCGGACTCATTCGGAGGGTTGCAAGCAAAGGGAGCGTCACGCCCCACAACTCGGTGTTTGTGACATTAGTACCAGTGAAATAACCTTTCGTGATTTCCCCTTCTTGCTCAAGCCAAACGTAATAGTTCTTGACGTCGGCATCCGTATGGAAGCCTTCCCAGAAGAAATGAACTCCTGCTGACACGCCCCATCGCTTGGTGAACATCTTGTAGCCATCTATTCCAAGACTTATTCCGCCTCTTGGCTTAAAGCCGTTTATCTTTCTCACCTCAGCAGGCAAGGGCAAAGGGGTTGTTCCTCCGATGACATAACCTACGCGAGCAATGAAGCCTCCGCCTTTGAGACCTGTTGTAGGTCCCCACTTCTCAAAAGAATCCTCCTCTTGAGCCTGTACGGACAAAGCAATGAAAAGGAGTGAAATGGTTAGATATATGATGCGTTTCATGTCGTTAAAGTATTATTCACAGAACAGTTGTACGTTGTCAATATAGAACTTGCTGCCAATAGCTCCCTTGAAATGTGCGCCTCCCCAACTGCTGGCAAAGCCAATTATGAGACTGTAACCTTTGTCGGCCAGCTCGTCGGCATTCAGTTCGGCACGATATTCAACAGGAATCGTCACTTCCTTCCATTCGTTTGTCAGGCCGTGAATCGGGTTGTTGGAAAATTTGTCGCTACCATCTTCATTGTAGTTATGTGGCAGACGTCCCAAGCCAACTATATATGGACTCGACAGGACATCATTACCATCGAGCTGCACTTTTTTGCCTTCTGCATCTTCGTTTCGGTAAAGTACAACATAGGCATCAGGCTCGTCGATTACTCCCTCCACCTTATTTCCATTGCGATCTTGGAAGACACTACCTGGCTCGAAACGAAGCCAAACGCGCATCATGATTGGTTTATGAAGGTAGGGTGTTCCGAATTGGGTTGCCTTGAGGGCATCCGTCAAAGCATTTCCGACATCGAAAACGCCGTTGAACATACTTCCAGAGGCAAGGCGCATGTTCACTATTCTACCGAACGGACCCGTATCACACGTTTCGAGTTTGAGGCAATCACTACCATCAGGACCACCTCCAACTACTGGAGTCGAGGGATAATCCAAAGGTTTTGCTGACGACTTGCTAATCTTGAAACCTGGATTACCGTTTTTCCACGTTCCATCTGTAAAGACATCTGGAGCTTCCCAAATATAGTACTTGCCCGACGGATCAAGGTAATAATTCTCAAAACCTATGGAAAGATTGCCTTCGCTAGGCACATCGTGAACTACAGAGATACTATATTTGCGGCTCCAGACCTTGTTCTCGGAAACAACTAGGAATTGGTGAACCTGCTCGTTCGAGTAGTCCACAAGCGAACCATTCAGGAAAGGCGTCCTCGTCCCATCTTCCGTGATGACATAAACAGCAGCCCCAGCAGTCACACGAAGAGTGGTGGGAACACGCTGCACATTGGCATAACTGCGGATTGTAAACACGATATCCGTATCTGTTGAAATGACAGTTTGAATCGTGTCATAGTCGTGATAAAAGAATTCCGACGGCGTATCAAGATGAAGAGACACGGCTTCGATATCGCACTCGGTGTTCTCCTCTTCTGTTCTGATACAGGAACCCAAAAGAATTGGAACGACAACAAGCGCCAGAATGGATGCTTTTTTCATTTTTATGCTATGTTTTCTTTAATCGCGTGCAAAGTTACAACAATATTTTTGATAGGGAAAGACATTTCGGTAGAAATGTTCCTTTTCTCCTTTATTTAGACCAAAATTACTGTTCTACCACCATTTTTTTGATGATAATGTCTTTCAAGGGACGGTCATTCTTGTCTGTCTCGACCCCTTGAATGCTTTTGACAACCTCTATTCCCTCAATAACTTCGCCAAAAACGGTGTATTGTCCGTCGAGATGAGGAGTGCCTCCTCGCATGTAATAGTCATCCACCATTTGCGCTGTAAGCTCGATTCCTTTCTCTTCAAGCATGGCACGAACCTTTTTGATATCAGCCGCAGCCTGTTTCTTGCCATAAACTATGTAGAACTGACTGCCGCTGCTCTCCTTTTCTGGATTGACGTCATCAGGCTCTCTGGCAGCAGCCAAAGCCCCACGCCAATGGTAGAGATAAGGAAGATCGAACTCTGCAGGAATAGTGTAGCCTGGTCCTCCATCGCCAAGCAACTTGTCTGGTTCTGCATTTCGACTGTCCGGATCGCCTCCTTGAATCATGAAATCCTTGATACAACGATGGAAAAGAGTGCCGTTGTAGTAGCCTTCGCGAGCAAGTTTGAGGAAGTTGTCACGATGTAAAGGCGTGTCGTCGGAGAGCGCAACACGAATGTTTCCGACGTTTGTCTCGATTCGAACGATGTGACGCTTCTCTTTCTTCTTGGCTTCGACGGACAATATGCCGATGCATAGGAAAGCGAGAAAGACGATTAAGTGCTTATGTTTCATAGTTTAAACTTGTGTTTGCCATTTCTTTATTATGTCTGCAACTTCTTTGCCACATTGCCTTACATTATAATATTGCTCAGCCAAAGCGCGTCCTCTTTTACCCATCGCTTGCGCTTCTTCCGTGTGTTCGGCGATGTAACGGAGTTTCTCTTTCCATCCTTCAACGTCTTTCGCCTCTATCCAAAAGCCGCAACCTTCTTCCTCGATGTCAATCGGAATTTGCGGGTTTCGCGTACAAAGGATGGGAAGACTCAGGGCGAGGGCTTCGACGACGGTTGTCAAACCGACTGTATAATTACTTTCCTGGCAACAGATACAAACGCAACGGCTTTGTGCGACCTTCTGCGCGATTTCATGAGGAATAGGTCGGTCGCCATAATGCAACTCGATGTTTTCGCCTGGATGGAGTGCTTCGAAGTATGCCTTCCGCTTCTTCTCGGCATAAAGCGTCAGAGGAAGTCCTGTCTCCTGGAATGCCTTGAGTAGTGTTTCGAAGTCCCGAAGTTCCTTTCCTGTCGATATGAACTGGCTGGGATGAAGTCCGTCTGTTTGCAGGTTATCGTAGTAATCGAGGTCGGCTCCCCAATGTACCATACTCATTCGACTTGGGTCGGCTTTCTTCGAGAGCAGGCTATCTTGCATAAGCTTCTGGGAAAAGAAGATCATATGGTCAATTCCGCGATAGAAGAGGCGAGCCAAAGCCTCTCGCAAAGGGTTCTTCGCCTTGACGATTGGCTGGTGATGCCACACGACAATGGGATGCCTGTAGAGCCTCAAAGCACGGAGCAGGATGATGGGCTCGATGCCTAAAGTGTGCGTGGCATAAAGAACATCGTAATGCTTGCGACAGGTCAGGACTTTCCAAGTCGCGACAAACATGTCTCTGAGACGTTTGTAAGTATGCTTCTGATGATGCCAAACCACATCAATACCATAGTCTTTCAACTGCAGAGCACCATAGAGGAAGTGCGAAGGAAAAGTCCCTTCCTCCCATTCTCGAACGATTCGCTCGGTGTCTTGGGTATGATAGAAGTATATTGTCATTCGTCAAGTTCTCATTTTTTCCATCTTCCGCTCAGCCAAGGAACGCGTTCCACAAGGGGAACTGCCAGGGTACAAAGGGTAAAGGTAATAATCAAAATGATGATAAGGTCTGGGATGCTTTTGCGAAATGGGTGCCCAAGCAGGATGCTGGCATAGGCATAACTGAGGACTATGGGATAGTGCATCACGAAATAGACCATGCTGTGTTCGCCAACATAATTGACGAAAGGCACTCTTGGGGTTGGCAAAGAAAGCAAGATACCCGAGATTCCCATCAAAGAGAGGGGCATGATGAGCAGAACTTTCCAGAAGGGTCCGACCCAAAGATTCGTTTTCATCTCGTATTCGCCATGCAGATAAATGTTGGCAAGAACGAAGCCTATGAAGAGCAAGATGCTGATAAAGAGGGCGAAATGCTTTGTCAACCTGTCGAGGATATGACGCCAAACCTTTCCGATATAAAAGAAGAAAGTGCCGCAGAAGACATTGTTCATGAAGAACCAAAGCGGGTTCCCTTGCTTGAAGAGCCAGTAACCTATTGCCGGAAAGAGCAGGACAATCCAATGGAGATAAGGTATCCTTTCGATGAAATGCATTAGAACATAGGTCGCGAAGAAGGAAAAAAGGAACCAAAGAGGACCGTTGCCGAAGGTAAGACCGCTTTCAAGCCAGGTGAAAGTCTGCACCTTTCCTATTGCCTTCGCTATTCCTTCTGGGAAAAGACTAAGCCAGAAGAAAGCAAGTACGAAGCCGATGATGCCCCACGAAAGATAGGGAACGAAGAGACGACGAACGCGATCTTGCAGATAAGGGAATGCCTCGCCAGTAATGCCTTTGTTGAAATAGCCTGCCTTGAAAAAGAAGAAACTCATGAAGAAGAATGTCCAAAGCATCGTTTCTTTCCACCAAGGAGTCTGCCGAAGTTGCGTTTGACAGATGGCGTGAAGTGTCACCATTCTGAGGATGCAAAGTCCGCAAAGCAGATCAAAGGCATTATTACGCTTCTCCATCTTCCCCTTTATTAAATATATAATGTATGGCTTCGCGCATAATCTTTGCTCTGCTCACCCACATTATGCCGGCATAAAGGATTGCGGCAATCAGGACGCGACTCGACAAGAGCAGCCAAAGGTTCTCGATTCCCTTTGTCATCCACCAAGTCAGGGCAAGCACGATGAGTGTGAAGACGAGGAATGGAACAGTATCTTTCAAGGCTTCCAAGAAAGTGAGGCCAGTCAAACGCCAAGCAAACCATTGCCAAATCGCAAGCCAAGCAATATTGAGGGCTACGAAATAGACTACCATCGGAAGGAATCCGTAAGGGTAAAGCAGGATGAGTCCCGCCCAAACTGCCAGACATTGACCTATCGTGCAAGCCATGTTGACGTCGCTTCTGCCTCGACTTATCGTGAGATTGCTGTAAAGAGTGGTAATCGGAACGAAGGCTCCATGCAGGCAAAGCAGCGAGAGAATCAAGCCGCTCTCCCTCCATTTCTCGCCTCCGGCAAGCAAGATGAACTCTTGCGCAACCAATCCCAGCCCGAGCATAGCGGGGAAAGAGACAAAGGAAATGAATCGAAGCATCTTCCGAAAGACCTGACGATAGCGGCCAATCTCGTCCGTGACTTGTGCCAAAGTGGGTTGGCTCGTGCTCGTTACCATCCCATTTATCGTGCTCGAAGCCATATCGTTCCACTTCTTGGCGTTCGAATAGATACCTGCCGTATGGTCTCCAAAGAACTTACCGAGCAAGACGGAAAAGGCGTGGAGATTGCAGATATTGACGATGTTCGTGAGCATCAACTTGCTGCTGAAGCCAAACATCTTCCAAGCGGGAGCCAGATTGAAGTTGAGCGTTGGCCTCCAAGGAGAGAAAAACCAGGCCATCAGCTGTGTGATGAGGACGAAGCAGATTGCCTGAGTCACGATTGCCCAATAAGCGAAACCGTTGATAGCCATCACGATACCGGCTATTCCAGAGAGGAGCATAGCCGAAAGAGAGCAGATGCTCGTCTGCCTGACCATCAGATGTCCGAAGAGATAGGCACGCTGAACTGTGCCGAGACCAGAGAAGAGGAAGCCCAGGAAAAGCACTCTGGCAAGCGGAACCAGCTCTTCCAGTTCGTAGAAATCTGCGATAAGTGGGGCGCAGAACCACAATATAATGTAAAGAGAAGCACTCACCAAGAGGTTGAACCAAAAGACAGCATTATACTCTTCGTGAGTCGGCTCCTTTCGGTTGCAGAGTGCCGCCATGAAACCACTCTCTTGAAGGGCGTTTGCGAGGGCAGCAAAGATGTTCAGCATAGCCACCTTTCCGTAATCGTCAGGAGTGAGATAACGGAGCAGAACGAGTCCGAAGACGGCTGCTATCAACTGCATCAAGCCGTTCGACAGCCCGCCCCAGAGCATCCCTCCGGCAGCCTTTTGCTTTAATGATTTCTCTTCCATTTGGGCACAAAGTTACGAAAAAAATATAAGATGAGCGAGAAGAATTCGGATTTATTTGTGTTGGAAGAGTCAGGCAAACTTTTCAAACGAGAAAAATCTTTTGACAAAATCGGCAGACTTGGAACGGCACGATTCCTGACTTGAAAGGTCAAAATGGTTCGCGACTAGTGTGAAGTTTCAAAAGATCACGTTTGAAGTTGGCAATCGTGGCACGTTAAAAATGCAAACGTCAAACGTTATGATTGCAATCGTAACACGTTAAATCGGCCAACTTGACTGCATATCTTTTTCGCTTTCGCTGGACTCGTTGGAAACCACTCTGTTTCAAATGGTTACGAGAGCCTCGTTTTCTCCCCTATTCTGACCATTTTCGAGGGTAAAGAACGCGTTCCTGCCTTTCTGTTTTCAAACGAAGAGTCTGGGGAAAAGGCATTTTATGTCTCATCTTTTCTGCAGAAAAATCTTTACAAAACTTACGAAATAGCGACAACTTTCGCAAGTGTTTTTGCATGTTTTGCTCAAATAAATCTCCTTTATTCTTTCTTCTTTGCCAAAATTTTCGTACCTTTGTGCCCGCAATTAGACAAGTATGGCTATAAAATTTCAGTATAATAAGACCTCGTTGCAGCAGATTGAGAAGGCTCTGAAGATGCGTCAACGCACCCTTCCAATCATTAAAAGCAAGGAAACGGCGCTGCGATTGGAGGTGAAGAAATGCAAGGAAGAGGCCGACGAACTCGAGCGAAAACTGCAAAGCCAAATCGCCGGATACGAAAGGATGTATGCGCTTTGGGGCGAGTTCGACACTTCGCTCGTCAGCCTGGACGACGTCGAATTGGGCGTCAAGAAGATTGCCGGCGTTCGAGTTCCCATTTTGAGCAACATCAGCCTGAAGGTGAAGCCCTTCGGTTTGTTTAGCGCTCCGAAGTGGTATTTCGACGGAATCAAGCTCTTGCAGGGTCTCGCCAAGACGGCTGTGGAACGCGAATTCGTCTTCGCCAAACTGCACCTCTTGGAACATGCACGCAAGAAGACGACTCAGAAGGTTAACCTCTTCGAGAAGGTTCAAATCCCTGGTTATCAGGAGGCAGTGCGTAAGATCAAGCGTTTCATGGAGGACGAGGAGAACCTCTCCAAGTCGTCGCAGAAGATATTGAAGTCACTTCAGGAAAAGAGAAAGGAGGAAATCGCATGATTGAGAGAATGAAAAAGCTCACCTTCCTGGTGACTCAGAAGGAATACGACGAGTTCTTGGCCGGATTGCGAGAGCAAGGAGTGGTGCATATCCAACAGTTGAAGCAGGGACAAACCAGCCCGGAACTGCAGAAAGCGCTCGACGAAAGACTCCGCTATCAACAGGCTCTCGACTATCTCAACATTTCGCTGAAGGCGTGGGAGAAGGAAGAAGCCTCCCCCAACCCCTCCAAAGGAGGGGAGAACGGCGAGGCAGCAGGACAATTCACCCCTTCTTTGGACGGGCCGGGGGAGGCTTTGAGTCTCGTCGAGACGCTCAAAGCCGACGAGGTTGCCTTGCGTCATAAGATAGACGAGGCAGAGAAGAACATCCAGAAGCTTGAGCCTTGGGGCAACTTCGACTGGGATAGCATCAAGCAATTGCAGGAGAAGTCGGGCATGCAGGTGTATTTCTATGCCTGCGCAGCCAAGTCGTTCCAGGCAGAATGGGCTGAGAAGTACTTCGCCACACCTGTCGACGAGTATCGCAAACGCACTTATTTCCTGGCCTTCTCCAACGAAGAGCCGGACATCAAGGCAGAGCGACTCGAACTGCCAAGCGGTTCGCTCGACCAATATAAAAAGGAAGCAGCCGAAGCAAAAGCTGCCCTCCAGAAGAATCACAACACTACTTGCGAGGTCGCTCGTCAATATAAAAATGTTCTCGAAACAGGCCTGAAGCAGGCTAAGAGCGAGATACAACTGCAGGAAGTTCAGCTCTCGGACGAGAGCATAGCAGAGGGAGCCGTTCGACTCATGGTGGGTTGGACGCTCGAGGAAAAGGCTGAAGGACTCGCCAAATGGCTCGACGAGAAGCAAGTTTATTACGAGCTCGAGGACCCAGCCTACGAAGACGATGTGCCCATCAAGATAAAGAATGGCAGCTACACCAGCCTCTTCGAGCCCATCCTCCGCATGTACTCGCTTCCCAACTATCACGATATCGACCCAAGCCTCTTCTTTGCTCCGTTCTTCATGCTCTTCTTCGGACTTTGTCTGGGCGATGGCGGATACGGACTTCTTGTCCTGCTTGGCGGCATTTATCTGGCTTTGAAGGGTAACGAAGAGACCAAGAGTTACGGCCGACTCGGCATTTGGCTGGGCTTGGCAACAACCGTCTGTGGTCTTTTGACAGGCACTTTCTTCGGCATCGACCTGTCGAAACAGGAATGGGCATTCTTGGCGCCGGTCAAGCCCTACTTCCTCAACGACAATGGTGTCGGCCCAATCTTTGGCTACTCGCCAATGATGGTCATCTCCGTGATTATCGGCTTCATACAAGTTCTCTTGGGAATGGTGCTCAAGGCATGTAAGGCGTGGAAGAACTACGGCTTTGGCTATTCCATCGGAACCTTCTCGTGGGTAGTAGCTTTGCTCTCTGCAATCGCCCTCTTCGGCTTGCCCGCTTGCGGAGTCACCCTGCCACAAGGACTCGTCTATGCACTCTACGGACTTATCGCGATTAGTATCGTCGGTATATTCCTATATAATAATCCGTC
>JAGCXU010000038.1 GCA_017961145.1 Bacteroidaceae bacterium
AAGTGCACTTTTTCCCTTTTTCTCTTTATCTTTAATCCTTAATCCTTAATCTTTAATCTTTATTTTATATCTTTGCAGAAAATTTTGCACTATATGGAGAAAATTATCGGAATAGGCAATGCTCTTGTCGATATTCTTGTGCGACTGGAGGATGATATGTTCCTCGACCAGGCAGGACTTCCTAAGGGCGGAATGACCTTAATCGATGAGGCTCGGCAGAAAGAACTGCGGACCTACATGGAAGGTTTGTCTGTGGAGCAAGCTACGGGAGGAAGTGCTGGCAACTCGATGCTGGCCCTGGCCAGATTGGGAGGCAATGCAGGATTTGTAGGCAAGGTTGGCAGGGATGCTCTCGGCAAGTTCTATGCCGACAACTGCAAGAAGGTGGGCATCGAAGCCCGACTCTTGGAGTGCAAGCTGCCTACAGGCGTTGCCAATACTTTCATTT
This sequence comes from Bacteroidaceae bacterium, assembly GCA_017961145.1. Taxonomy (GTDB): domain Bacteria; phylum Bacteroidota; class Bacteroidia; order Bacteroidales; family Bacteroidaceae; genus Physcousia. The sequence goes on from JAGCXU010000038.1 coordinate 449, forward strand.
CTCCGGATGGAGAAAGGACTTTCGGCACTTGTCTCGGCGCTGCAGCTACTTTGCAGGCGAGCGACATTACACCGAAGCTCTTCGAGGGCGTCTCGATGGCACATATAGAGGGCTATCTTGTTCAGAATCACGATTTAATGGAGGCTATTTGCCAAACTGCGACAGAACAAAGTGTGCAACTCAGCCTCGACCTTGCCAGCTATAATGTGGTCGCGGCAGACCTTCCCTTCTTCCAGCATCTTGTGCAGGACTACATTGATATTGTCTTTGCGAACGAAGAAGAGGCTGCTGCCTTTACCGGTAAAGAAGACCCTCTCGAAGCTTTGCGGGAGATTGCGGCCTACAAGTGTTTGGCTGTCGTGAAACTTGGTGGCAAAGGCGCAAGCGCCAGGCTTGGCAGGGAAGAAGTGGTGGTGCCAGCCAGAAAAGTTCTTGTAGTGGACACGACGGCTGCAGGAGATTTCTTTGCAGGAGGTTTCCTTTATGCCCTGAACAGAGGCGCTTCCCTGAAGGATTGCCTTAGCTGTGGTGCTTTGCTTAGCGAGCACATCATTGGAGTGGTTGGCACAAGGTTGCCCGAAGAAGAGTGGAAAGCAATAAGAAAAGAAGCAAGGATTTGATATGAAACGCGCATATATATATATAATAATGTGTTTGTTGCCGCTCTCTTTGGCGGCTCAAAAGAGAGAGAACGCCAATTCGGCCATCAGTCGCAACCTTGAGCTCTTCAATGACATCTACAAGCAACTCGACCTCTTCTATGTCGACTCGCTCAATGCCGATACCGTGATAGGGTGGGGCATACGCTCGATGCTTCAACAAGTTGACCCGTTTACTGACTATTTTCCTGACGATGATGAAGACCTTCGTCAAATGGCGACGGGAAAGTATGCCGGTATCGGTAGTGTGATTCGTTATCATCGGAAAGAGCAAAGAGCGGTCATAAGCGAGCCTTACGAGGGCACTCCCAGCCAGAAAGCAGGTGTTCAGGCAGGCGATGTCATTCTCTCCATCGACGGAAAAGACGTGAAAGGAATGCTGACACCCAAAGTGAGCAGTATGCTTCGTGGCGAGGCTGGCACGACTTTCGAGCTGAAAGTTCGTCGTGGCGAGGAAGAGAAATCGTTCCTTATCACGCGTCAAACCATCCAGCTTCCGCAAGTTCCTTATGCAGGAATGCTAAGCGATGGTCAGACTGGCTACATCTATCTGACGGGCTTTACTGAAGGGGCTTGCCGAGAAGTGCGTGATGCTCTCGACGAAGTGCGCCGTCAAGGAGCCAAGAAACTTGTTTTCGACCTCCGAGGCAATCCTGGTGGAGCCATCAACGAGGCAGTCGATATTGCTAATCTCTTCCTGCCGAAAGGAAAGAAAGTGGTCTATACAAGGGGCAAGATGTCGCGAACGAATCGTGAATACTATACAGCGACGGAGCCCGTGGATAGCTTGATGCCGTTGGTTGTGCTTGTTGACGGAGGCTCGGCTTCAGCTTCCGAGATTGTGGCTGGAGCCTTGCAAGACTTCGACCGAGCAGTCATTATGGGAGTTCGTACTTATGGCAAGGGATTGGTGCAAATGATTCGTGAGTTGCCCTATCACGGCACCCTCAAACTCACTACCAGTCGCTACTACATTCCAAGTGGACGTTGCATTCAGGCTTATGATTATCGTCATCTCAATGCCGATGGTTCGGCTGGAACAGTTCCTGATAGCTTGACTAACCTTTTCCATACAGCTGGAGGCAGGGAGGTTCGCGATGGTGGTGGCATCAAACCCGATATCGAGGTGAAGCCTGACAGCCTGCCCACCATAGTTTCAGAATTGATCAACAGCGACGAGTTCTTCGACTTTGCCACGCATTTCTGTCGCACTCACCCCACAATTCCGCCAGTCGGAGAGTTTAAGTTGAGCGATGAGGACTATGCAGCTTTTGCCGATAACATTAGTAGCAGCGGTTTTGAGGCAGGAAAGCCTGCAAAAGAGGTGCTGAAAGTCCTTCGCGACGTCATCAAACGCGAGGGTTATCAGGAAGCGACGCAAGCCGAACTCGATGCCCTCGAAGCAAAGCTGACCTACGATGTGAAGGCTGATCTGTTGCGCTTCCGCAAGGAAGTGGAGCCTTTCCTTTGTGATGAACTTGTGCATCGCTACTATTATCAGAAAGGTGGGGCACAGCAACAACTCATCGGAGACCCTTGCATCGAACGTGCTTTGCAAGTCCTTTCCAGCGAAAGCGAATACAATAATATTCTTGGAAAATGAAAAAACTAAGTCTCGCCATACTGCTTTGTCTTTGCCTAGATGTCCGTGCTCAGGTTGATTCCCTTCTGCAGGATGGCATAATTCGCGTGCTTGCTATAGGCAACAGCTTTTCGCAAGATGCCGTCGAGCAATACCTTTGGGAATTGGCTAATGAAGTTGGCGTGAAGATGATTGTAGGCAATGCCTATCGCGGCGGACAAGGTTTCCAGTCGCACTGGATTGATGTGATGGAGGCGAACAATACTTTCGAGTATCGCAAAGTTGTGAATGGGCGACGCACCAACAGACCTCGCACGGCTCTTGCCGACATCGTTACCGACGAGCCTTGGCAGTTCATCACCTTCCAGCAAGTAAGCCAGGAGTCAGGCCTCACCACCACTTTTGAACCCTACTTGTCCTATCTCATCCAATACACGCAAGGCCTTCAGACCAATCCAAATGCTGCATATGGTTACCATCAGACTTGGGCCTATTCGCACGATAGCACACATGGTGGCTTTGCCAATTACGGCAATCGTCAGGAAGTCATGTACGACAGCATTTGTGCGGCTGTTCAATATGCCTTGCAGACGCATTCCGAGTTTAGTTTTGTTGTGCCGAGCGGCACAGCCATTCAGAATGCACGCACCACTTATCTGGGTGACAATATGAATCGCGACGGCTACCATCTCGACCTCAAAATGGGGCGCTACACAGCCGCTTGTGCATGGTTCGAGACGATAACAGGCATCTCGCCAGTCGGTCTCAGTTACCATCCCGATGGAATGGATTTCCTTGCAGCACACACTTGCCAAGTGGCTGCACATGAGGCAGTTGCGCGTCCTTTTCAGCATACCGTTCTCGACCACGAGGGCCTACCTGCCATCAACAACATCGTGCCGACAGGTTTGGTTAAACTCAATTTTGGAGCCAGCCGTACTGGTGACCCTGCATGGAACGACATCACACCTGCTCTTAGAACTCACCTTAGCATCCACGATAGCAACATGAATCCTACTGGCATTCTTGTCACATTTACGGGCGAATTCTGTGGTGCGAACACAAACGGTGCGGCCTATACGACGACCAAGATGCTGATGCCATCCGACGTTTCTCAATCGGCTCTTTGGGGGTATGCTGCAGGTAAATTCGGCGGTAGCGGCCCTCGTCAAAGTGCTGTAATCAGATTGAGCCATCTTAATCCTGAACTTGAGTACGAACTGACCATTTTTTCCTCTCGCGACAATAGTCAGGACTTCCGGCAGACCAGTTTTATCGTGCAAGGCGACGACACTTGGGCCGACGCTCTGCAATCTGCCAACAATTCGCGCGAAACGGCTGTCATAAAGCACGTTCGCTCCACAGCAGACGGGCAACTGACTCTATCAGTCATGCCTGGTTCATACAACAATAGCCCTAATCTTTTCTACTATCTCAACGCGATAACAATCAAAGCAAAACATTAATATATCATGGCACAACAACAGAAACAAATTCAGATTCAGTTTCGCTTGATGGACGTCAAGCAACTGCAGTTTGTCAACCTCGCCAACGAATGGCCTGAGGGCGAGATGCAAATCAACAACCAGATCCAGTTCAATTGCGAAACGGACAAGCGCATCGTGCGTTGCAACGCCAATTTCGAGTACAAGAAGAACGACATCACGCAACTTATCCTAGGCGTTCAGACTATCTTCGAGTTTACCCGTGAAAGCTGGAGTTCCCTCTATCAACTTAATGAAGACCAATGGGTTCTGCCTGCAGGTCTCGTACAGCACATGGCCGACATTACCATCGGCAGTGCTCGTGGCATTATGGCAGTTCGCAGCGAAGAAGCAGGTATCCCCAAGCAGATCTTGCCGCTCGTCAACCCAGGTCAGATGCTTCGCAACAACATCGCTTTCAAGCGCGTTCCCCAACAGCAGAATAGTCCTTCTGGCAGTCCTATTCCTTTGGACGGAACCCTCGGAAACGCATAGGAAAGTTGCGATTTTCCCCCATTTCATCGAGAATATCAGTAATGCCCTGCCATTGATGGTGAGGCATTATTGTGTCTTAGAATCACTTGCCTAAGTCACATTTCGACATCCGAACGAGTGTCTGCAGCGACGTTAGGCTTTTTCACGTGTGAAGTTGGGCAACAACGCAGGTGAAGTTTGCAAACATGACTGCAAAAGTCCGATGATTGTTCTAGCGAAGAATAGAATCCAATCATCACAAGTGATTTTGAAACATAAGTGAGAGTTCTCCTTCTGACCGTGTTTTTGCTGAATTTTCTCGATGGAATGGGGTAAAATTGCACTTTGGGAAACCTCAAGTTGTGACTGTCTTAGTGGAACACGGATATGAAAATAAAGGTATTTATTTGCATATCTCTCGCTTTTTTTGTACCTTTGCGGTGCAAATTATATAGTTATGTCAAACATTGTAGCTATAGTGGGGCGCCCGAATGTGGGCAAAAGTACCCTTTTCAACCGCCTGACACAAACGCGCCACGCCATTGTCAGCGAAGAGGCAGGCACAACTCGCGACCGCCAGTACGGCAAGTGCGAATGGGGCAATCGCGAGTTCTCAGTCATCGATACAGGTGGCTGGGTTGTTGGCAGCGATGATATTTTCGAAGAAGAAATCCGCAAACAGGTCACTCTCGCTACCGATGAGGCCGACGTGATTCTGTTCTTAGTCGATATTCAGAACGGCATTACAGACCTTGACGAGGCTGTGGCTAGCATCTTGCGCCGTTCGAAGAAACCTGTCCTGCTCGTTTGCAACAAGATGGACAACAACGAGACTTACCTCGCTGCCGAGTTCTATTCGCTTGGGTTGGGCGATCCTCAATGTATCTCGGCTGCAACTGGTAGTGGTACTGGCGATTTGCTCGACCTTGTCGTCAGCAAGTTTCCAAAGGAAGGCGACGCTCTGCCAGACGAAGATATCCCCAGATTCGCAGTTGTAGGGCGTCCGAACGCAGGCAAATCAAGCCTGATTAACGCCTTCATCGGCGAGGAACGAAACATCGTGACCGATATTGCAGGCACAACTCGCGACAGCATCTATACGCGATACGATAAGTTTGGCTTCGACTTCTATCTCGTTGATACTGCAGGCATTCGTCGCAAAAACAAGGTGAGCGAAGATCTGGAATTCTACAGTGTGATGCGCTCTATCCGAAGCATTGAGAACAGCGACGTCTGCATTCTCATGATTGATGCCACAAGAGGCATCGAGGCGCAAGACCTCAACATCTTCCAAATCATACAGAAGAACCAGAAAAGCATCGTTGTGGTGGTCAACAAGTGGGACCTCGTGCCTGACAAAGACACGAAAGTCATCAAGACGATGGAGGAAGCGATCCGCGACAGGATGGCTCCCTTCACAGACTTTCCCATTATCTTTGGCTCAGCCCTCACGAAACAGCGCATCTTCAAGGTGCTCGAGACGGCAAAGGACGTCTTCCTCAATCGCCGCCGCAAAGTTTCGACTCATAAGCTCAACGAAGAAATGCTGCCACTCATCGAGGCTTATCCGCCACCATCCATGAAAGGCAAATACATCAAGATAAAGTATTGCATGCAGATACCTGACACTCGCGTGCCCTCGTTCGTCTTCTATGCAAACTTGCCGCAATACGTAAAGGAGCCCTACAAACGTTTCCTCGAGAACAAGATTCGCGAGAGATGGGACTTCTCTGGCTGCCCGATAAATATTTTCATAAGACAGAAGTAATTCAGGTTTTAAGGATTATGAAAAAGGCTATTGTCTGTTGTCTGTTGTCTGTTGTCTTCTTTGCTTGCTCCAACGGTTCCTTCACCCATAAGGCTGCGAGGAAGGCTGCTGAGAAGTACTATACGATGCTCATCAAGGGCAATTACAAGGGCTTCGTCAACGGTTATGCAAATTCGGAGGACTTGCCTGAAGACTTCCGCAGTCAACTCGTCGATGCGACGGCTCAATTCATGACAAAGGACGAGATGCGGAGCCTCAAATCGGTTCAGGCAATTAGTGACAGTCTGCTGGAAGACAGTACGGCTTTCGTCATGCTGCAACTCAACTTTAACGACAGCACAAGCGAACAGATAGAACTGCCTTTAGTGCTGACAGAAGAAGGGTGGAGAATGAAGTGAAAATGAAAAAATAAGAAGATATTAAGAAATGAAGAAGTTTTTTTCTTTGCTTGTAATGATGCTTTTCATTACAGCAACCCAGGCTCAGCAAATGCAGATGCCACCCGTTCCTCTTGACCCTGCTGTCAAGATGGGTAAACTCGAGAACGGACTTACTTACTACATTCGCCATAACGAGTGGCCAGAAAAGCGTTGCGACTTCTACATCGCTCAGCGTGTAGGCTCTATGCAAGAGGAGGACGACCAGCGAGGACTGGCTCACTTCCTCGAGCACATGTGCTTCAACGGCACGACGCACTTCCCTGGCGATGCCTTGAAGCAGTATTTGGAAAGAATTGGCGTGAAGTTCGGCGAGAACCTCAACGCTTATACTTCCTTCGACGAGACTGTTTATAACATCAACAATGTCAATGTAGAGATAGCAGGAGCCATCGATTCCTGTCTCCTCATCCTGCACGACTGGAGTCACGACCTCTTGCTCGAAGACAAGGAAATTGACAAGGAAAGAGGTGTCATCGAGGAAGAATGGCGTATGCGTCGCAGCGCTCAGTTGCGACTCGTCGAGGCTGCTCTGCCCACCATTTGCAAGGACAGCAAGTATGCCGAGCGTATGCCTATCGGTACGATGGAGATTGTGAAGAACTTCCCATACGAAACCCTTCGCAATTACTACCGCCGTTGGTATCGTCCCGACTTGCAGGCTCTCATCATCGTTGGTGACGTCAATCCCGATGAAATCGAGCAAAAGTTGCAGGCAATGTTTGCCGACATCGCTCCCGCTCCAGCCGATGCTGCTGTTCGCGAGGATTATCCTGTGCCCGACAACAAGGAGCCGCTTGTCTTCATCGGCAAGGACAAGGAGTTCACAGGCATGGTGGCATCTGTCATGTTCAAGACTGATCCGCTGCCTCGTGAGATGAGAAACACGATGGCATACGTTGCACTTGACTTCGTGCAGGACGCTATCTCGGGCATGCTCAACGAGCGTCTCAATGAGATAACACGTCAGGCAGACGCTCCTTTCTCAGGTGCAGGCGTCAGCTTTGGCGACTATGTTGTGGCAAAGACTAAGGAAGCCCTTTCGCTCGATATCTCTATGAAGGAGAATCGTTATGCAGAGGGTATCAAGGCTGCTTACAGAGAGTTGCTTCGTGCCTCGAGAAGTGGCTTCACAGAAAGCGAGTACCAACGCTTCAAGGACGAATATCTGTCGCAAATCGACGCAGCCTATGAGGCTCGCGACAAGCGCACAAACACCTCTCTCGTTAATGCTTACGTCCGTCACTTTATAGATAATGTTCCGGCTGCAGGCATCGAGTGGCGCCATCAAATGATGAACCAGATTGTGCCCAACATTCCTTTGGATATGATTAATCAGGCAATCTCTCAGCTCTCTGAAGACAATCGCGCTATCATCGTCTTTATGCCAGAGAAGGAAGGACTCGTTTGCCCGACAGAGCAGGAAGTACTGTCAGCTCTGACGGAAGTAGATGGCGAAGACATTGCAGCTTTCACCGAAGAGGTCAGCACAGAGCCCCTTGTGCCCGAACTCAAAAGCAAAGTCAAGGTCAAGAAGATAACCGACGATATCTACGGCTCGAAGCTCATCACCTTGAGCAACGGCATGAAGATTCATGTGAAGCAGACCGATTACAGTCCCAACAAGATTAACTTCCGCGCAACATCTTGGGGTGGCAACAGTCTTTATAGTGACAACGAGTACATCAACACGAGCAATGTCGGCCTGGTTCGTCAGGGAGGTTTGGGCAACTTCTCTGCCATCAACCTCAACAAGAAGCTTGCAGGCATCCAGGCAGGTGCTTCGGCCAGTGTCGGCACCCGTACAGAAGGTGTCGAAGGCTACTGCGTGAAGAAGGACCTCGAGACGATGCTTCAGCTTGTTTACCTTAATTTCACCTCTCCTCGTCGCGATGACGATGCCTTTACTTCGTCGATTGAACGCACGCGCAATGCTTTGAAGAACCAGGAACTCAATCCGCAGACTGCCCTTGCAGACAGTGTCGCAAGCGTGGTTTATGATAATAATGTGCGTGCAAAGCGCTTGAGGGAAGAAGACCTCGACCGCATCAACTACGACCGTTTGCTTGAGCTTTATCGCGAACGCTTTGCCAATGCCAGCGACTTCGAGTTCTTCATGGTGGGCGACGTCAATGCCGACTCCGTGGCTCCCTTGCTTGCGAAGTACCTCGGAGCACTTCCTGCAAAGGGCAAGAAGGAGCAGTACAAGATCATCGAGCAGAAGATGCATAAGGGCGAACGCGAGTGCTACTTCACGAAGGAGCAGGACACGCCCAACTCCCTGAACGTCTTCCTCTATCATGCTCCCATGAAGGAGACGATGAAGAGCGACATCCTTGTTGACATGCTTCAACAAGCTATGCAAATGCTTTATACAGAGACTGTTCGTGAGGACGAGGGCGGAGCATATGGTGTGCCTGTAAGTGGCAGCATCAGCGACTACCCTGAAGAGGTCGCCATCATGCAGATTGTCCTTCCCACGGCTCCCGAAAAGCGCATTGCCATGACGTCTGTCATCAACAATGGCATCAAGGAGATGATGGAGAAAGGACCTTCCGAGGAGAACCTTGGCAAGATAAAGGAGTACATGCTTCGTTCGCATCAGGAGAACTTGAAGGACAACAGCTACTGGATGGAAAGCCTTGTGTCGAAGACACGCTACAATCAAGACTTTGTGACAGGCTACGAAGAGTGCGTTCAAGGCATTACTGTCGAGGACATCAAGCAGGTGGCTCAGCAAATCTTCGGCAGCGGCAACCGTCTTGTTGTCGGCATGGAAACGCCGAAGAAGGATTAAGGATTAGAGATTAAGGAATAGAGAGAAGCTATGTTTATCACGAAGTGGCTGGCTGCTTTTGGCAAGTATTTGCAACTGATGGGCAGGGTGCTGAGCATTCCTGAAAGGTGGCGAATGTTCTTCCGGCAGTATGTCCGTGAGATGGGTTCGCTTGGTGTGGACTCTATCGGCATAGTGTTGCTCATCAGTTTCTTCATCGGAGCGGTCATTTGCATACAGATAAAGCTCAACATTCAAAGTCCTTGGATGCCGACTTTTACAACCGGATACACAACCAGAGAGATTATGTTGCTCGAGTTTTCCTCGAGTATTATGTGTCTTATCCTTGCCGGAAAGGTTGGTTCGAACATAGCTTCCGAGATAGGCACGATGCGAGTGACGCAACAGATTGACGCTTTGGAGATTATGGGCGTTAACTCTGCTTCGTTCCTCATCTTGCCAAAAGTGGTGGGCATGATGACGATGATACCTTTCCTGGTTGTCTTCAGTATCGTGTCAGGTTTTGTAGGAGCTTATGCGACAGCTATTGCGGGCATCATCACGCCTGATGATCTGACGGTCGGACTCCTTCATAGTTTCAACCAATGGTACGTTTGGATGAGCATCATAAAGAGCATCTTCTTCGCTTTCATCATCAGTAGTGTGTCATCTTATCATGGTTACTTCGTGGAAGGAGGCAGTTTCGATGTGGGCAAAGCCAGTACGAATGCTGTTGTGTCAAGCAGTATGCTGATTCTCTTCTCCGATATATTCCTAACTTCATTATTGTCGTAGTCATGATTGAGGTTCAGCATCTATACAAGAGTTTCGATGGTAAGGACGTCCTGATGGACATCAACATGACCTTCAGCGACGGGCAGACCAACCTCATCATCGGTCAGTCGGGCTCCGGCAAGACTGTGCTGATGAAGAACATCGTCGGGCTTTTCACGCCTACAAAGGGCAGGATTCTATACGACGGACGCGACTTCGTGAAGATGGAGAAGCGGGAGCGGGTAATGATGAGGCGTGAGATGGGCATGATTTTCCAGAGTGCCGCGCTCTTCGACAGCATGACTGTCCTGGAGAATGTCATGTTTCCGCTCGATATGTTCTCTGACATGAATCAGTCGGACAGAGTGAAGCGAGCCCGTTTCTGTCTTGAGAGGGTGAACCTGAAAGGTGCCGAAGACAAGATGCCAGGCGAGATAAGTGGTGGTATGCAGAAGCGAGTGGCCATTGCAAGAGCGATTGCCCTCAATCCGAAATACCTGTTTTGCGACGAGCCAAATTCAGGTCTCGACCCCAAGACAAGCCTTGTCATAGACGACCTCATCAGCAGTATCACCCACGAATACGGCATGACGACCATCATCAACACTCACGATATGAACTCTGTTCTCGGCATAGGCGAGAGCATCCTCTTCATTTGCGACGGGCACAAGGAATGGGAGGGTTCGAAAGATCAGATAATGGCTTCGACCAACGAAAAACTCAACTCATTTATCTTTGCCAGCGATCTGCTGAGGAAAGTAAAGGAAGAACAAACGAATGGATTAGGGAATAGAGATTAGGGAATATGGAAGAACAGGAGAAACTGCAGCTTAGAAGCGAAGGTTTGGTCAAGATATATGGCAAACGAATGGTGGTGAACAACGTCTCTTTCGATGTTCGTCAAGGTGAGATTGTGGGTTTGCTCGGCCCTAATGGGGCAGGCAAAACGACCTCTTTCTATATGACGACGGGACTTGTCCTTCCCAACGATGGCCATATCTTCTTGGGTGACGAGGAAATAACGGATTTGCCCGTCTATAAAAGAGCTCGTCTGGGTATCGGCTATCTTGCGCAGGAAGCTAGCGTTTTCCGCAAGATGAGTGTCGAAGACAACATTTCGAGTGTGCTGGAAATGACGAAGAAGTCGCGCGAAGAACAGCGTGAGAAACTCGAAAGCCTGATTCAGGAGTTCCATCTCGAAAAGGTTCGTAAGAACTTGGGCGACCAGTTGAGTGGTGGCGAAAGACGAAGGACTGAGATTGCTCGCTGCTTGGCTATCGATCCGAAGTTCATCATGCTGGACGAACCCTTTGCCGGCGTTGACCCAATTGCAGTGGAAGACATACAATATATCGTGTGGAAGCTGAAACAGAGGAACATAGGTGTCCTCATCACGGACCACAATGTGGAGGAAACGCTCTGCATTACCGATCGCGCTTATCTGCTGTTCGAGGGACAGATTCTCTTCCATGGAACACCTCAGGAACTGAGTGTCAACCCCATCGTTCTCGATAAGTATCTGACAAGAAACTTCGTGTTGAGATTCAAGGACTTCCAGCAAATGGAGGAGGAAAGAACGGCAAGTTCGAAATCGTGACGCTTTACGATTGCAAACGTAACACTATTAAAATGCAAACGTCACACTAGTAAATCGCAATCGTCACACTAGTTAAATGCAATCGTCACACTAGTAAATCGCAATCGTCACACTAGTAAATCGCAATCGTCACACTAGTTAAATGCAATCGTCACTAAGGTCGTTTCGAGACGACACACAGACTATTAACAAAAACCGCAAACATAAAACTAAAACACAAACCATGAAACGACTCATTTTAACTCTCCTATCCGTCTTGCCTTTGCTGGTTCTCGCAAAGGGAGACAAAGACAATCGACTGATTATCATTACCATAGACGGCCTTCGTTGGCAGGAAGTCTTTATGGGGGCGGAAGAGAATCTGCTCTCCGACACCAAGCAAGTTCGCGATACAAAACTGTGTCGTGAGACTTATTGGCGTTCCACTCCAGAAGAAAGACGAGCTACGCTGATGCCTTTCACTTGGAACACTATCGCCAAGAAAGGCCTGCTCATCGGCAACAGGAACGTCAACAGCATGATGCAACTTGCCAACAAGACCAACATCTCCTATCCAGGATACTCCGAGATGATGACTGGAATGGTGGATGAGACTATTACGAGTAACAATCCTGTCAATAATCCTCATCGAAATGTCCTCGAAGCGGCCAACGAAGACCCTCGCTATAAGGGCAAAGTCATGATGTATGGTTCCTGGAAATCAACTCGTTTCGCCATTCACAACGAACAAGCCGGCATCCCTGCAAGTGTGTCATACGAGCCCAATATCTCAAAGAAACAGACTCCCAAACTGAAGCTTGTAGAGAGAATGATGGAGGGAATGCCTCGATTCTGGGGTAGCGAACATTTCGACGCCTTTACCTTTGCTTATGCCCTCGAAACGTTGAAGAACGACCATCCGAAAGTGATGTGGGTTTCCTTTGGCGATTGCGATGAATGGGCACACTCGCGAAAGTACGACTTTTACCTCGATGCGGCAAAAGGAACGGATGCCTTCATCCGCGATATCTACGAGACTTTGGAGGCCGACAAGTTCTATAAAGGCAAGACAACTTATCTCGTAACTTGCGATCATGGCCGAGGTTTCGGCGATGAATGGAGCAGTCACGGAAGCAGGACAAAAGGCTCCGAAGCTACTTGGCTCATGCTCTTCGGAAAAGGCATCGAGGCTTTGGGCGAAACCAAAGAATGTGGCCCCTTCCAAACTCAGCAGGTTGCTGCGACGATAGCCTCTGTTCTTGGCATCGAGTTCACACCAGATAATGGCACCAAACTGCTGCCAATCGAAGTGAAATAAGCAAATAATTCATCATAAATTATGAATTATGAATTAAAAGTTGTACCTTTGCACCCGCTTTAGAAGAAAAGGATAATAATTAAACACAAAGATAGACAATGCAGATAACATTTGAGAACGTCGACAAGGTGAGCGCCCTGCTTACCCTAAACATCGAGAAGAAAGACTACGAAGATAAGGTAAAGAAGGTCTTGAAGGACTTCAGTCATAAGGCAAGCCTGCCAGGTTTCCGTCCTGGAAAAGTGCCCGCATCGCTCATCCAGAAGCGCTTTGGTGCAGAAGTGAAGGCAGAGGAAATCAACAAACTCCTCAGCGAAGAAATCAACAAATACATTCGCGAGAACAAGATCAACATGCTTGCTGAGCCCCTTCCAAACGAAGAAAAGACTCCTCAGGTTAACTTCGAAACACAGGATGACTTCACCTTTGCATTCGACATCGCACTCGCTCCAGACTTCGACGCCAAGCTCTCCAAGAAAGATAAACTGACCTACTACAACATCAAGGTTGACGACGCTTTGGTAGATCAGCAGGTACAAAGCTACTGCCAGCGTGGAGGTCAGCATGTCAAGGCTGAGACTTACGAGGCTCGCGACATGGTGAAGGGCACACTCACACAGCTCAACACGAAGAACAACACACTCAAGGACGGCATCACAGTCGAGGATGCAGTCATGCTTCCTGAGTATATGAAGGACAAGAAGGAGAAGGCAAAGTTCGAAGGTGCCAAGCTTGGTGATGTCATCACCTTCAATCCTGCAAAGGCTTACGACGGCAGCGCTACTGAACTTGCCAGCCTGCTTCACATCACGAAGGAAGAGGCGGAGGAGATGAAGTCGAACTTCAACTTCCAAATCAGCGAGATTCTTCGCTTCGAACCTGCTAAGCTCGACCAGGACCTCTTTGACAAAGTGCTGGGAGATGGCGTGGTAAAGAGCGAGGAGGAATTCCGCAAGTTCATCGCCGACGACATCAAGAAGAACTTCGACAGCGAGGCAGAATACCAGTTCACACAAGACCTTCGCGACTACATCCTTGATCGCGTCGGCAAGGTTGAGTTCCCAGAAGCACTCCTGAAGCGTTTCATGAAACTTCGCAACCAAGACAAGGGCGAGCAGTATGTCGATGATAACTTCGAGAAGAGCCTGCCCGAACTGCTCTGGCACCTTGCTAAAGAGCAGATTTGCGACCAGCTCGAAGTGAAGGTTCAGCACGAAGATGTGCTCGAGACAGCCAAGACTTACACTCGCATCCAGTTTGCTCAGTATGGCATGATGAACCTTCCTGAAGAGACCGTCACCAACTATGCAGCCGAAATGCTCAAGAACGAGCAGCAGGCACAAGGTCTTGTAGAGCGTACCGTTGAGAACCTCATGGCAGCAAAGGCCAAGGAAGCTGTCACGCTGAAGACTAAGGAAGTCACGATGGAAGAGTTCCGCAAACTCTCTGAAAAGAAATAATATAATAGGAAAAGGTAGTGCGTGCGAGCGCGTATGCGTGCGTGCGCATTATTATATATAATGTGTATAAGCAAAACATAACAGTATGGAGAACGAATTTCGCAAGTTCGCTACCCGTCATTTGGGTATGAACAGCATGGTGCTCGACGATGTGATCAGCATGCAGAACCAGTACCTCAATCCCTATATCCTTGAGGAACGTCAGTTGAATGTCACACAGATGGATGTCTTCAGCCGTTTGATGATGGATCGCATCATCTTCCTCGGCACCCAGATTGACGACTATACTGCCAACACTTTGCAGGCACAATTGCTCTTCCTCGATAGCGCTGACCCAGGGAAAGACATTAGCATTTACATCAATAGCCCTGGCGGAAGTGTTCACGCAGGCTTGGGCATCTACGATACGATGCAGTTCGTCTCGAGCGATGTCGCTACCATCTGCACAGGTATGGCTGCCAGCATGGCTGCAGTTCTGCTTGTGGCAGGCAAGGAAGGCAAGCGTAGCGCACTTCAGCACAGCCGTGTCATGATTCATCAACCGATGGGTGGCGCTCAAGGACAGGCAAGTGACATCGAGATTACAGCTCGCGAGATTCAGAAACTCAAGAAGGAGCTCTACACCATCATCGCAGAGCATTCGCATACAGACTTTGATAAAGTTTGGGCCGACAGCGACCGTGATTACTGGATGACGGCACAAGAGGCTAAGGAATACGGCATGATTGATCGTGTGATGACACGCAAAGAATAACCTATGACAGGCAAGCGTAAGAATCGTTGCTCCTTTTGTGGGCGTAGTGAAGACGAGGTGGCATTGCTGCTGACGGGCTTGAACGGATACATTTGTGACGAGTGTGCCCGTCAGGCAGAACGCATAGTTCGTGAAAGCATGGGCAGCGAAACTCGTCTGAAGGCAGGCAATGATGCAGGTCTTAACTTAAACGATATCCCCAAGCCTCGCGACATCAAGGACTTCCTCGACCAGTATGTCATCGGTCAGGATAGTGCCAAGCGTTATCTCTCTGTTGCCGTCTATAACCACTACAAGCGTTTGACTCAGAAAGTGGACGATGGCGTGGAGATAGAGAAGAGCAACATCATCATGGTTGGTCCTACAGGAACAGGCAAGACTTTGCTGGCTCGCTCTATCGCCAAACTGCTTAAAGTCCCCTTCACCATCGTGGATGCCACCGTCTTCACGGAAGCTGGTTACGTCGGAGAAGACATCGAAAGCATCCTGACACGCTTGCTGCAAGTGGCGGATTACGACGTTACGGCTACCGAACGAGGCATTGTCTTCATCGATGAAATCGATAAGATAGCCCGAAAGCAGGACAATCCAAGCATCACAAGAGACGTGAGTGGCGAGGGAGTTCAGCAGGGATTGCTCAAGTTGCTCGAAGGTTCTATCGTTAATGTTCCACCTAAAGGCGGCCGCAAACACCCTGATCAGGACTACATCCACGTTGATACGCGCAACATTCTCTTCATTTGTGGTGGCGCTTTCGATGGCATAGAGCGCAAGATAGCTCAGCGTTTGAACACGCATGTGGTAGGTTATGACAGTGTTCAGAACCAGCAAAAGATTGATTCGAAGGACTTGATGAAGTACATCGTGCCTCAGGATCTGAAGAGTTTCGGCCTTATTCCTGAGATAATCGGACGTTTGCCAGTGCT
>JAGCXU010000039.1 GCA_017961145.1 Bacteroidaceae bacterium
AAATAGTCTGCCTAACGATGACCCAGAAGACATAAATAATCCAAAGGGATAGGACAGTCTTTATGCTAATCCAATGATTTATAATTGCGTGACGGTGTTCATACAAAAAGTATCCGCCATAGACAAAGAACAAGAAATGGGGAAGTCGAGAGAAACCTAATGGAAGTTTATATAGTGGCAGTGGGAGTACTGCTATTATCGCTAACATGGCTAATGTCTTCCATGACGAGAGATTGAAGTGGTCTATTAACCAAATGGCCATAAAGCACCAGAAGAGCATAGGCAAGAACCAGAGATGCCCACATCCAGAGAGCCATTTTAAAAAGAATCCGCTCACAGTAAATGTTTCTGGAATGTAAAGAAACATGGCATAGTAAAATATGCCGAAGAAGAGCATTGGCAAGATAAGACGTTTGAACTTTTTGACGATAAACGGTTTCAAAGCATATTTACGATGCAGGTCGATACTTTGATAGGCAAAGACATAACCAGCGACTAAGGCAATTGTCTCAATCCTAAAACCAGATATCAAGTGACAAAGCCATTGGTATATTTCCGGCAGTTGGTATGTCGTAGAACGATATCCTCCTTCTGCAATCTTTGTGAAGGAGTGCATAACTACGAGCAGGAATATCACAAAAGGACGAATTAAGGAGACTTCATAGAGAAGTTTCTTCTCAACCGTTGTACTTTTATGAGATTCAATGTTCATAGGTTCTTTTTATACCACTCAATTGCTTCTGCGAGACCCTTGGCAAAATCATATTGTGGATCATAACCAAGCATACGTTTTGCCTTGCTGATGTCTGCATTACTATGCTTGATATCGCCTTTTCTGTCTGGGCCAAAGATGGGTTCTATATCTTTATCCAAAGCTTTCGTAAGGTCATGGTATATGTCGATGAGATACTCACGTCCACCATATGCCACATTAAAGGCTTCACCACTTGCTTCAGCAGGAGCTAGGCAGGCCTTAAGATTGGCTTCAATGACATTCTCGACATATGTGAAGTCTCGACTCTGTCTGCCATCACCATTGATTGTGGGACGTTCGTTGTTTAACAACTGTTTAATGAATCTGGGTATTACTGCTGCATAAGCACCATGCGGATCTTGTCTTCTTCCGAAAACATTGAAGTAACGAAGACCTATTGTCTTCAATCCATAGTGCTTTGTGTATTGCTTCGCCCATTCTTCATCTGCTCTTTTTGTTAAAGCATATGGGCTAAGGAGATTCCCTTCAACACCTTCTTGCTTGGGAAGATGAGCTTCATCACCATAGACAGAACTGGAAGATGCATAGACAAAAGTCTTGACTCCTTTTTGCCGTGCAGCCTCCATCATGTTCAAAGTTCCTTGTATGTTATTGGCACAATAGAAAAGTGGCATCTCAATTGAGCGAGGCACACTTCCCCAAGCCGCTTCGTTCAACACATAGTCAACACCTTCGCAAGCCTTCAAACAGGTATCAAGGTCTTTGATATCACCTCTGATGAATTCATAATTGGGATTGTCCTTGAACATATCCACATTGGCTTGCTTGCCTGTAGACAAATCATCTAAACAACGAACTTTGTAGCCAAGGTTAAGAATAGCCTCACACAAATTGGAACCTATGAAACCAGCTCCGCCAGTAACGAGAAAGAGGCTATCTTGAGGGAAATGTAATTCTTTGTAAGTCATTTTATAATCTCCCATCCACAAGTTTTC
The DNA here is from genome assembly GCA_017961145.1 of Bacteroidaceae bacterium. GTDB lineage: Bacteria > Bacteroidota > Bacteroidia > Bacteroidales > Bacteroidaceae > Physcousia. The sequence continues at coordinate 1,711 of JAGCXU010000039.1, forward strand.
TATCCAAAGAACATTTTACGTCGAAGATGACGTGCTTGTCCTTCAGCAGAGAGAGAACATCCAAGTTTTCAAACTTTTTGTGAGCAACTGCGGCAATAGCAGCATCAAACTTTTCTTTTGGTAAGTCGTTGACGATGTCAACACCATATTCGCGCTTGGCAATAGTGGGATTAGCCCACGGATCATATACCACGATGTCGATGTTATATTCCTTTAGAGCACGATAGATGTCAATTACTTTCGTGTTGCGAACGTCTGGGCAATTTTCTTTGAAGGTAAAGCCAAGGAGAAGAAGTCGAGATCCGAGTACTTGTATGCCCTTCTTGAGCATCAGTTTGATGGTTTCTGTGGCTACATATTCGCCCATACTGTCGTTCATGCGACGACCAGCAAGGATGATTTCCGGATTGTAACCATATCGTTGAGCACATTGCGCAAGGTAATAGGGGTCAACACCAATACAATGGCCACCAACAAGACCTGGGCGGAATGGAAGGAAGTTCCACTTTGTTCCTGCTGCTTCCAATACATCAAGAGTGTCAATACCCATTTTCGTAAAGATTTTAGATAACTCGTTGACAAAGGCAATATTGATGTCTCGCTGAGAGTTTTCAATAACTTTGGCAGCTTCGGCCACCTTGATGGATGGCGCGAGATGGGTTCCTGCTTTAATGACGGAAGAGTATATGCTGTTGATATATTCTCCAATCTCTGGAGTTGATCCTGAGGTGACCTTCTTGATGTTCTCTACGGTATGCTGTTTATCACCAGGGTTGATGCGTTCTGGACTATAGCCTGCATAGAAATCCACATTCATCTTAAGTCCGCTAACCTTCTCGACGACAGGAATGCATTCATCTTCTGTAACGCCAGGATAGACTGTGGATTCGTAAACTACCACATCACCTTTGTTGATGACTTTGCCAACAGTAGTGCTGGCACCAAAGAGTGGCTTGAGATCTGGATTGTTGTCGGCATCGACTGGAGTGGGAACTGCCACAATGTAGAAATTGCAATCCTTGATGTCTTCGAGAGATGTTGTGCATTTGAAGCCATGTTTATTGATTGCCTCCAGAAGGAGATTGTCTTCCACTTCGAGTGTGACATCGTGGCCTTGCATCAGCTCATCTACACGCTTCTGATTCATGTCAAAACCAATGGTCTCATATTTTGTGGAAAATAAGCGAGCAAGTGGTAACCCAACATAACCTAAGCCGATCACACATATTTTTGTCTGTTTCATTTGTTATCTCTTATCCGTTGTTGGTATTATATGTTGTTAAACCTGGTTTGTCTTGTAGTATTCTGCATACCACTGAGCGAAGGCTCGAAGGCCTTGGTGGAGTGGAGTGGATGGGCGAAAACCGAAATCCTGTTCCAGAGGAGTTGTGTCTGCATAAGTGACAGGAACATCGCCAGGTTGCATGGGCACGAGTTCTTTGTGAGACTCGAAGTCGTAATCGGCTGGGAGCACATTTGCTGCAACAAGTTCTTCCTGAAGGATTGTGACGAAATCCAACAGATTTTCAGGAGAGTTGTTGCCGATGTTGTAAACTTTGTAAGGTGGAATCGGCAGTCCGTCTTCGCCATTTTGTTTCTCTGGCGCATGCTTGATGACGCGGACTACACCTTCCACGATGTCATCCACATAGGTAAAGTCGCGTTTGCAATTGCCGTAGTTGAAGATTTGGATGGTCTTGCCTTCGCGAAGCTTATTGGTAAAACTGAAGTAGGCCATGTCCGGACGACCTGCAGGACCATAGACTGTGAAGAATCGCAGCCCTGTGCTTGGGATGTTGTAGAGCTTGCTGTAGGCATGTGCCATCAGTTCGTTGCTCTTCTTCGTTGCGGCATAGAGGCTGACGGGATTGTCCACTTTGTCGTCAGTAGAGTAGGGGACTTTCTTGTTCGAGCCGTAAACGCTGCTGCTCGAGGCATAGACGAGATGTTCAACGGGGTGGTTCCGGCATGCTTCCAGAATATTGTAAAAGCCGATGAGGTTGCTTTCGATATAGGCATCAGGGTTGGTTATGCTGTAACGCACCCCAGCTTGGGCGGCAAGATTCACTACCACAGCAGGTTTGTGATCTGCGAAAAGCCTGTCGATGCAAGCCTTGTTGGCAATGGAGTCCTTGATGAACACCCAATCGCGCCCAAGTGCCTCGATTTTTGCTAGACGTTCCTTCTTGAGATTTACGTCGTAGTAGTCGGTCATTGAGTCAATTCCGATAACCTTTATATCTTTGAATTCTTTGAAGAGTCGTACGACAAGATTGCTGCCGATAAACCCTGCTGCACCCGTCACAAGCACAGTTTTCCCTTCGAGTGAAACGTTATATTCTACCACTGTCTTTTTTGAGTTATGTGCACACCTTTAGTGCTTTGGATTACATGTAAAGCGCTAGTATCCAATCAATTACGCGAAATCTGCAAACTTTGCTGTGCAAAAGAGGTTTGCAAACTGTTTCCTATAACTTTGCAAAGATACGATTTTTTACGGAAACACACAAGTGTTTAGGAGTAAAAAATTGCTAACGAAGGATGTCTGGCAAGTGGTTCCGTAAAACGTGGCATGCCTAATTCGCGAACTTGGCACGTTATGTTTGTAAACTTGGCACGTTATGTTTGTAAACTTAACACGTTAAGTTTGCCAACGAAACACTATTAGTTTGCCAACGACACTGGCTATGTTTTGAATCATTCGCTTTTTTGCCAAACTCGGACATAGTCAATCTCCATGACTAGAGGCAAAGCCGTTTCGTCTATTCCTTTGTAGCCACCCCAATCGCCACCCCAAGCCACATTGAGGATAGGGTAGAAAGCTTTGTTGAAAGGCCAGGTATCGTTGTTGTTCTCGTGGTCATTCTCGAAGTATAGCTGCTCAGTTCCGTCCACATAAGTGCGCATGTAATCCTCTGTCCACTCGAGGGCATAGACATGGAACCCTTCTTCTGCTCCGACACAATAGAGGTGATGTGTCTTCTGAGTGTTTGCCGGATGATTGTAGGCTGCACAATGAATGCTGCTGGAAACGTCGTTAGGATCAGCTCCCACTTCTTCCATGATGTCGATTTCTCCACAGCCTGGCCAGCCTCCACCTTCCACAGGCATCATCCACCAAGCAGGCCAAGTTCCCTTTCCTTTCGGAAGTTTGATGCGAGCCTCGATGTAGCCGTACTTGAAGCCTTCAGAACGGTTCCCATACAGACGACCACTATAGACCTTATCGTCTTCCCTGAAAGTGTAGATTCTCAAGGTGCCTTTCTTGCACTCGGTCACCTTTCTGCCTTTAGGACTTTCGCCTTTCACATAGGTCTGCAATTCATGATTGACCCATCCGGCATTTGCAGTCTGATAGGTCCAACGGGAAGAACTGATGGTCCTCGTAGAGAACTCGTCGAACCAGACGAGTTTGTAATTGGGCAGAGGGCAGGAGTTTTGGTTGAGCGAAGAGTCGAAGTCTTTTTCTGTGAAGGAGATACTGCTGATTTTTATCTCTGTGTTTGCTCTGTTGCTGCCAAAGTCGAGAACGAGGCAGACGCGATTCATGTCCAATCCTGGCATATCTTTGCGCTCGAAGGAACACTCTTCGTTTGCCCCAATAGGTAGGCGTTCTTCGAAGAAATACAGGTTGTCGTTTCCGTCCTGATAGAGCTTCACGGTTGCTGTGAGCGCCTTGTCCGAGCGGATTTTGATGCGAAAGTTGTAGCTCTTGTGAGCGTCAGTTGCCAAGTTTGTGATGAAGTGCATCTGAGCTTGCCATTGTGCGCTGGTTGCTCTGGTAAGCGTCAGGGTGTATGTGCCATTCTTTTCCGAGTAAGTTGGGTCGGCAATTTGGTTCCAACTGGGAGCATAATAGAAACGGATGCTTTTCTCTGCATTCTGCCACAGGTTGGGTGTATTGTCGAAAGTGATGCTGTCCACCTCGTTCAAGTTGAAGAATGTCAGTTCTTCACCCTTGTGAATGCTCATGCTCTGAGCCATTATAGACAGGGTGCAGACCATCATGCATAGCAAACTCTTGATATGATTCATATTGCTGAATATGTGTTTGTTGCGTATTTATGTTAACTCTTTACTCCAACTATGTGTGTAGGAGGAAGTTCTGCATTCCGTTTATCTGTTTCTGTAATGATTTTTTCAGCGAGCTGGAAGAATGCCTGGCCTGTTATGCTGGCAGGATTTGTGGCTGCAGGAATGCCGTTGTCTCCACTCTCGCAAATGTCTTGGACGACTGGAATCTGAGCCAAAAGTGGCAGTTTCATCTGCTCGGCCAAGTCCTTCACACCTTCTTTTCCGAAGAGGAAATAGCGTTCTTCTGGGTGTTGAACTGGCGTGAACCAAGCCATGTTCTCAACCAAACCGAGTATGGGAACGTTGATTTTCTCTTGCCGATACATATCTATACCCTTGCGCGCATCTGCCAAAGCCACTTGTTGAGGCGTGCTTACTATGACGGCACCAGTAATGGGAATGGTCTGGACGAGTGTGAGATGAATGTCGGAAGTGCCTGGAGGAGTGTCGAGGATGAAGTAGTCGAGGTCGCCCCAATTAGCGTCACCTATGAGTTGTTTCAAGGCATTGCTGGCCATTCCGCCTCTCCACATTATGCCTTGCTCTGGGTTGACGAAGAAGCCGATGCTGAGGACTTTCACGCCATACTTCTCTTCTGGCAGGATGAGGTCGCGCCCATCTATGTTTTCGCTATAAGGTCTGGCATCTTCCATCTGCAGCATCTTGGGCACGGAAGGACCGAAAATGTCGCAATCGAGCAAGCCCACCTTCTTTCCCATTCTGGCGAGAGCCACAGCCAGATTGACGGCAACTGTGCTCTTTCCCACGCCGCCTTTGCCGCTCGAGACTGCGATGATGTTCTTCACTCCTGGCAGAAGATCGGGCAGATCGGGTCTTGGAGCCTGCAAGGTCTTGGTTTTAATCTCCACCTCAGCTTCTTTGCAAGCATATGCGTGAATGGCTGCTTCGGCTGCTTTCACGACGCTCTTCATGAAGGGGTCCGTTGGTTTGTCGAAGATGAGGGTAAAGGAGACGCTGAGTCCGGCGATTCGCATGTCGTCGTCCACCATCTTCATTTCCACGATGTTCTTG
>JAGCXU010000040.1 GCA_017961145.1 Bacteroidaceae bacterium
GATTTGCTTTGGAGCTGCACACGCAGCCCTTTCTTATTTTCTTAATTTCCTATTTTCTTATTTTACCATTATCTTCTTACCGTTCACGATGTTGATGCCTTTCTGCATCTTCTGGATGCGCTGACCTGAGAGGTTGTAGATAACGCTGTTGGAGTCATCTTCAAACTTGAACTCTTCAATACCTGTTGGGTCTTCCTCCTCGAAATCGAGTGTAAGAGCCTTTACAGAACCTGCTGACTCATTAGGAATAAATGCACGATGGGCAGGAACAACACCTGCATTGTTCAGATGGAACCCGCCATCCTTCATACCATAGGCTTCTTCATATTCAATATAAGTGGGTGCAGTCGTGCCGAAGAGCATGTTCGGAGTAGGAACATTACTGCTATCGATGAAACGGAAGGTTATTGTTGTTCCTGGCTCACCCTTAACGACGAAACCAACACCACCCTTGATAGAAGTTTGTTCTATCAGATGAAGTCTGACGAGAGTTTCTGTCTTTTCCTTTACTGTGTAAGCAGTCTCACCATTAGTGAATGATCTTGTGAAGTCAATAGGATACTGAGAGCAGTATGTGCCATAACCAGAAGAAGGAATCGTATAGGTTTCCGTATATTCGCCACTTGGAGCAGTTGTCACACCTTCGGGGGCTGTTACATTAACAGTAATGGTTCCATTGCCAGCCAGATAAGTATCACCTTCTGCAGATGTAACGGTAATGGTTGTTGTACCAACGGCTTTGGGAGTGATGGTAGAACCAGATACTGAAACTATCTTGTCGTTGCCAGTAACAGTAACACTTGAGATGTTACCATCTGTCTTAACGTCGACTGTTCCACTAGTGCCTGTAGTCAACGTATAAGGCGTTCCAGAAGTTCCATTTCCATAAGGAATTGTCAACGGCGTATTGAACACAACAGAATTCTTGGGCAAGATATTGTAGGTTGCGCTATAAACTTTACTTTGACCTTTATTCGTTTTAGCCCTAGCATAGATGGTTGTAGTCGATGTAACAGAGATGATTGCTTCTGTTGTGTAATTTTGCCAATTATCCTGGTTATTGAGACTATACTCGATAGTAGCGCCTGAGGTTGCACAACTGAGTGTTACACTTTTAGGCTCATAGTAACTACCAGCAGCAACGGAGAATATTACGGGTTGGAATGGCTTGAACTTTGCATAAATATCATTAGTCGTCGGACTATTCTGATTAGTTGAATTTGCAGTAAACTCATATGTAGTATAACCACTTTGAGTTTTCGTAGTCAATGTAGTCGTGAAATCCGCGTTACTGTACCAACCATCAAATTCGTAACCGTCTTCTGCCTTGGCAAAGATAACATAAGTGTGTGTTGGTGCACTCATTGTCCGTGCTGTAACATCCGATTGGGCAGTAGACAAGTAACTATAATCTGCGTCACTTGGAGCTGACTGATTAGACTTATAAAAAGCAACATAAACTTTTCCTTCGCCAACGGCACCATGGCCATTAACCTTAGAGTAGTGACTGTCTCCAAACCAATTATCAACGAAATTATTTGCCATCGCAGGGGCACCCATGGTGAAGACTAAGAACATTAGGCTCACAAGCCTGAAAACGCCTTGTTTTTTCATAATTGTGTATTATTTACCTTAATTTCTAATTTATTATTTGTTATTGCTATTGGTATATATTACTATCTTTTTACCTTACTATACACACGCGTATTGTGCACGCGCACGCAAACCGGCTGCAAAAGTACAACAATCTTTGGTTTCCTGCTATCTTTTGCATAGCAAATTCACATGCAACAGGAAGTTTTGAACAAAGATTAGGAAGTTTTGAACAAGAAAACAACAAAGGCAAAGCTCAATTATATTGTTAATAATGAGCAGAATGCATCACGAAATACAAAAAAAAGCAGGCGATTGCTCGCCTGCCTTCTTTATCTTCTCCCCTCTCCTATGAGAGGATCGGTGTGGGGCTTTTTACCATTCGTCGTCCCAGATGCTCTTGACGCCGCCGCCAGCGGGAGCGTCTTCTTCGTCGTCAACGAAATTATATTCTTTGGTGAACTGGCCTTCTTCGGCTATCATGCGAGAGTACCCAAGAAGGAGAGGCATTTTGGGGTCGAGGCTGAGGCACAATGCTTCAGGGGAAATATATGTCTTTTTCATAATCTGAAATTTAGATATTAAGAGAATTAGAAAATAAGAAAAGGATGCGTACCGTTTTATATTGAACTGCATACGCAGTCCTTTCTTATTATTTTATTTTCTACATTTCTTATTTTACCATTATCTTTTTACCGTTCACAATGTTGATGCCCTTCTGCATCTTGCCGACACGCTGACCTGCGAGGTTGAAGATAGGCCCGTTAGCGTTAACGTTAGCGTCAACGTCGCTGATGCCTGTTGCATCGTCTCCATTCAAGTCAAAGCCCTTGACGCCAGATGCTCCACCGAGAGCAAGGTATGCCTTGTGAGCGCCGTTTTTGAAGGCTGCACCAGTTGAATTCATCCAGTAGAAGCCAACCACACCCTTTGTGCTATTCCACGAGAGAGCGAAGTATTCTGTACCACCAGTGGTAAACTCTTCCACGTCGGTTCCCCGCAGGATATTCTCAGTGTCTGGTGTGTTAGAAGTAGTCTTCACAGGATAGAACTTGTATGTCCCAGCATTACCTTGAAGTACGACAGCTTCGCCTGCAGGGATTACATCACCAGGACTGTAGACCCTGCTCTCTTCAAGCTTGCCATAGCCGTCACCAAGCTTATAAGTAGTAGCTGTCACGCCTGTGGGCACTTTGAAGTTGTACTTGCTGTAGTAGAGCGTGCTATAGCCGCGGCTATTGAGGGTGACATTCAAGACAAAGCGAGCATAGAGGTTAAGACTTGTTGCATTTGCTCTATCCTCTCTTTCTGTAGACCTTATATTTATTCTGTATGCTGTATATCCTTCTCCAGTGAAAATATTGCTAGATGTAACATTGTAAGCAGTGGTGCAAGCTTCATCAGTATATAAACCATCGACTTCAAATCCTGTATGTGGTTCAGCATAAACAAGATAAGTGTGATCAGAGTAATCATCAGATACGCCCCAACCATGTACACCAGCATTGGCGGTAGCGTCATCCGGTGATGTCTCAGTATATACCTCTGCGCCATTAACTTCTATCTCGTCGGCAGTAGTTTCATGATTGGCATCTGCTTCTGTAGGCCAATGCACATAGACCTTACCATCACCGATGGCATTTACCGTAAGTTGGGAATAAAACAAATCCCCCTCACGACCTTGATTGTAAAGCGATTGCAACCATCTCCAAAATGCTGAATTAGCACTTGCCTGCTGACTCATGGTAAGCGCCAGCAACATTAGGCTAAAGAGCCTTAAAACGTTTTGTTTTTTCATAATTGTGTAAAATTTTACCTTAAATTTATAATTTTTTAGTTAATGAATTATCCTGTTGCTACTTTGTCTTTTAGACAATCGCTAATCAGATGCAAATTTACGACATTCCTTGGTTTCTGAGTTAAAATTGCATGATATATTCACAAGAAATAGGAAAATTTGAACAAAGATTAGGACATTCTGTACAACAAAAAATGCGATTTCCTGTTCATTTTAGTGCCACTTTTGCTAAAGATTGCAGAAAAAGTATCGCCCTCATCAAGGTACGATGGCAAACATCAAACGTGATGATGGCAAACATCAAACGTGACGATGGCAAACATCAAACGTGTCGTTTGCCATCGTCACTGCAGTTGTTGAAAGATGTCTTGTGGAACGGATTGCTTAGTTCCCGTTTTCGGCAAGGAACTTGATGCGGACAAGCTTGATTTCTTCCTCTGTGTATTCGTCCTCGTCCTCAGAGAACTCATCGAGGGCATCGTCGACATTGTTGTCCTCAGCCTCGCGGAAGTATTCGTAGATGTCTTGCATGTGGTCGTCGTCCATGACCTCGCGGATGTAATAATCGAGGTTGAGTTTGGTTCCGCTGTCAACGATGGAATAAATCTCGTCGAGCAATTCGGAGAGCGTAAGTCCTTTAGTCCTAGCTATTTCCTCAAGGTCAACCTGTCGGTCGATGGATTGCACGATGCTGATCTTGTCGGCACTCTTGTTGGGAACGGTGCGAATGCGGAAGTCCTCGAAACGGTCTATCTCGTTCTCCTCGCAGTAACGGGCGATGAGTTGGCAGAACTCGGCTCCGTAGCGATTTGCCTTGCCTTCGCCCACACCCTTGATGTTCTTGAGTTCCTCGACTGTCGTGGGATAGGACGTCGCCATATCTTCGAGCGAAGGATCTTGGAAGATGACGTAAGGAGGCAAGTTCTTCCGACGTGCAACATCGCGACGCAAGTCCTTGAGCATCGCGAAGAGTGTCTCGTCGAGCACAGACGTGCCTTCTCCAGCCACATCGTTGAAGTCGTCGAACTCGCGGTCTTCCATGACGTAGAACTCATCGGGATCTTTCATGTAGTCGCGCCCTTCCGGCGTTATACTAAGGAGTCCGTAGTTCTCGATGCCTTTTTCGATGTATCCCGAAATCATTGCCTGACGGATGACTGCATTCCAGAATGCCGCTTCGTGGTCGTCGCCGCAACCGAAACAACTGAGCAATTCGTGACGATGAGCAATGACATCGTCCGTCTCGTTGCCAACAAGGATGTCGATGACATGCTGCGTCTTGAACCCTTCCTTGACGGCATTGATGACCTTGAGCACTTGCAGGAGTTCGCTGACGGCCTTCACCCGTTCGCGAGGATGCAGGCAGTTGTCGCACTTGCCGCAATTCTCAGGCTCGTATTCCTCTCCGAAATAGTGCAGGAGGAACTTGCGACGACAGATGGAAGTCTCGGCATAAGCAGCCGTTTCCTGCAAGAGCTGTCGTCCGATATCCTGCTCTGCAACAGGCTTTCCCTGCATGAACTTCTCCAACTTGCGCAAGTCGTGAGGCGAGAAGAAAGTGAGGCAAACACCTTCGCCGCCATCTCTTCCTGCCCTACCGGTTTCCTGATAGTAACCTTCCAGGCTTTTAGGAATGTCGTAATGGATGACGTAACGCACATCTGGCTTGTCGATACCCATGCCGAAAGCAATGGTAGCAACGATGACATCGATGCGCTCCATGAGGAAATCGTCCTGAGTCTCAGCCCTATCTGCCGATTCCATGCCGGCATGATAGGCTCGAGCAGGAATGTTGTTGGTACGCAACATCTCGGCCAATTCCTCAACTCGGCGACGGCTCAAACAGTAGATGATTCCGCTCTTGCCCTTGTTCTGCAGGACAAATCGCGTGATGTCTTTATCAACATCCTTCGTCTTCGGACGGATTTCGTAGTAGAGGTTGGGGCGATTGAAAGAGCTCTTGAACTCCGCAGCATCAGGAATACCGAGGTTCTTCTTGATGTCCGTTCGCACTTTATCTGTGGCTGTTGCGGTCAAGGCAATAATGGGAGCGATGCCTATCTGGTCCACAAGAGGCCGGATATTGCGGTATTCAGGACGGAAGTCATGTCCCCATTCGGATATACAATGTGCCTCATCGACAGCATAGAACGAGATCTTCGTGCCCTGAAGGAAGCGAATGTTCTCCTCTTTGGTCAGCGACTCAGGCGCCACATAAAGGAGTTTCGTGCGACCATTGCTGATGTCTTCCTTTGCCGCATCAATCTGTGCCTTCGTGAGCGACGAGTTGAGATAGTGGGCGATGCCGTCGTCGTCAGTCAACTGACGTATGGCATCCACCTGATTCTTCATGAGTGCAATGAGAGGAGACACAACGATGGCTGTGCCTTCGCTGATTAAAGCAGGCAACTGATAGCAGAGAGATTTTCCTCCGCCAGTAGGCATAAGGACAAAGGTATCCTTCCCTTCGAGAAGGTTACGAATGATGGCTTCCTGATCCCCCTTGAAGGTATCGAAACCAAAATAATGCTTCAGATGTTCAGTCAGGTTAATCTCTTTCATTTAGATGGTAATAGCATGAAGCTAAAGACAAAGATACACCTTTTTGCTTAAACCACCAAATGTTTTCGGGGAAAAATGAAAGAATGAAAGAACGAAAGGATGAAAAAAGAGGTGAGCATGGGCTAAAGAGCCGTGTTTCCATTCTTTCATCCTTTCATTTTCTCACTCTTCTTTATCTGTTGCTCAGCATACTGACGAGTGATAGTCAGCTCTTTCTCTTTTCCTGACGGAGCACTATACTGAGCTTCAATCATGATAGTTTCCATTATGGAACGCAAGCCTCGCGCTCCAAGCTTGTACTCGATGGCCTTATCGACAATGAAGTCCAACGCCTCATCCGCGAAGGAGAGCTTGATACCGTCCATCTGGAAGAGCTTTATCTGTTGCTTGACGAGCGAGTTCTTCGGCTCTGTCAAAATCCTTCGCAAAGCATCCCTGTCCAGTTGGTCAAGGTAAGTCAGCACTGGCAAACGTCCGATTATCTCAGGAATAAGGCCGAAACTCTTCAGATCCTGAGGCACGATGTACTTCATCAAGTCCTTCGAATCAATCTTTTGCTGGTTCTGAACACTGTCATAACCTACCACATGCGTGTTCAA
>JAGCXU010000041.1 GCA_017961145.1 Bacteroidaceae bacterium
CGGCGTTGGTCAACTCATCAAGATGGCTGTCGAGAATGGCCGCAAGGTTCGTCCAAGCCTGCGTACTGGCATCTGCGGCGAACATGGTGGTGAACCCAGCTCTGTGAAGTTCTGCGCTAAGGTTGGCATGAACTACGCTTCCTGCTCACCTTTCCGCGTGCCCATCGCACGTCTCGCCGCCGCGCAGGCAGCTGTAGAAAAATAATCGAAAGATGCTGAAAATTAGCTACATAAAGGGCAAGTGTCTGGGAAACAGGTACTTGCCCTTAATTTTTTGTGCATGTTCTGCACGTTCTAAATGCAGAATAAGATGCCGAAAAAAGGGGCAAATGTTTCCCAAAAATCAAGGGTGTGTTTCCCAAAAATCAGTGCTTGTTTTCCAAAAGCAATCGAATGCTTGAATTTTCCAACAAAAGTGGAACACGTTTTGGGTACATATATGTAAGGATATTTGCACGAAGTAGCCTATTTTACATGTGAAAATGGCAATCTTGACACGCTAAATTGTCACTTTTAGCACGTTAATTGTCACAACTTGGCACGCTTGCAAGGTCGAGATTATTCTGCGGAGGCAAGGCTGCAGTATATTTTGTAAAGATTTTTCCTACTTGACTTCTATACCTGAGGTTGTGTATGTCTTGCCATCACGAAGGATGTAGATTCGTCCGTTCTTAAGTACCTTTTCTGCTTTAGAGGAGGTCTTTACGAGTTTTATGCCATCGACGTAGGACTCATAGACACGGAATGTGGAACCATCGTCGTGAGGACTGCTTGGGTCGTTCCAGAACTTTAGCGGACCGCCTCCACCTCCAAACTGATTGACACAAGTATAATCTGTGTCAGGAACTCGAAGGACGAAACCATCGCTGTTAGGGAGCAAATCCCAAACATACTCGCCTGGTCGCATGACGGCACAGTCGTTATAGGGTGTGAGAGACTCATCGAATCCGCTTGTACGATTGTACACGATTACATGATAAGGGTCTCCGCCAAACGCCCATTGGAAGGGATCGGAGAAGAGGTCATCGTCCGTGACGACATCATAAGCATAATATGGTTCGGCATTTTGCCTATTTACGAAGTAATTGGTGCGAATGGTCATGTCGTACCAATAGATGTCTGTGTCATTTGACGAGAATTCGAATGGACCATGCCACTTCACTTCATAATCGATTGTCGTGTCATCTTCTATTAGATATGGCATATCGACAGGTTCCTGGAGGTCGACGAAATAATTGTCCCATTCGCTTGAAGGAGCGGGAGGTTCAGAGCCGCTTGGCATTTTACGCGTTTCCGTCCCCACAACTTTTCCGTTGAAGATGTAGCGATTCGTTACGGCAAAGAGCGATCCGGAAGCCAGTTCGAGAGCATCCGTCGGGTCGAAATCCCCCACTTCTTCTATCTTCCAACGATTTCCTGGGTCAGGAGTTGTATAGCCGTTGATGACGAGTATCGAACTGTTATGGTTAAAATAGAGCGTTTGGCCCTGATCCGAGATACAGGACATCATGTAGAGATATTGTCCGTCAGGTTTTGTCGGGTCGAAATCAATGGGTGTTCCTAACATATTCACCCAAGTTCCATTGTTATTGTATGCAAGGAATTTCTTTGTAACGGGGCTGTAGATGTAATTGTAGCCCTCTATGCCGATGATGGCGAACTGGTAGTCTTCATCTGGCGCGCTATAGTATCTGGCCTGTTCTACAGTAAGGCCATTGTGGTCGGCAGTAAGCACCAAAGCGCCACGCTGACAGGTGATCTTGTAGAGTTTGTTGTTGTCGAATTCTACAAATTCTATTGGGTCTGGAAGGTCTGGACGTATTCCAGAGACGATGTCGTCGTAGATTTTTTGAGTACGCGTCTGGAGCCAGTTTGCAGCTTCTGTTGCCTGTTGTGCATAGTTTGTGTTGTCTCCCCACTTGCTTTTGTTCAGATTGAAGGAGTTTTTGGCAAAGTCGTAGTAGTCCTGACAATATTCGAGGAGTTCTTGCAGGTCGTTCTCCATGAACTCTTCCCAAAGCTCGCGATATACCTCGCTAAGGGGTTCGTACTTGAAACGAAGGTCTTGGATGAAGTTGACAACTTCCATAGCTGGCATGTCTATCCAATAGTTGCTGGTGGATTCGTTCCTGAAATAGCTTTTGCTCTTCTCATAACCGAAGCACCAATCGAGGTCCCAAACCGGTCCGAAAATGTACTTGCAGGTATCTTCCACAAAGCTTTCGCGATAACAGAAAGTGCTCTTCGGATGGTAGAACTCGTAGTTGAGCGTGAGTTCGTTCACCATCATGAAGCGTGCAAGCTGCTCAATATCAACATATTTCGAGATGTCCTGACCACGATAGAGGGCCGACATGAATCGGTTGAAACTCGTCTGTATGATTTCCAGAGTCAAGCTGGTCGTACCTTCGCTGAAGTCGGGTTCTTTTATGTTGATGGGAAGGTTGTAGGGAGAAGAGCGAAACTTCTGCCCTTCTGGTTCGTCGTAATAGGAATCGAGCTCAAGCAAAGCAGCACCAGTCTCGTCGTCAAGGTCGACACTATTGTTCGCGAGTCCCACTTTTTCAGTAAAATTGTAACTGCCACGATACTCGCCATTGAGGTAGATATCAACTGGAACGATATGGTTTGCAGCAGAAGCGCCCATCAGGTTCGCGGCTTTCATGCCGATGGCATTTGTCATCATCGAGCCGCCAATACCGTTTGCAAGCAATACCCACGACTTGCCTTTCGTCATTCCCAAGGGCTTCACGCTCTCTGCGAACTTCAATCGATAGGGTTTCTTTGCCCATCCCCAACTGCTGTTGCCTCTTCCCTTGATTTGGACGGGCGTTTCTTCCATCGAGGGGAAGATGTCGTGTCCGTCGATGGTGATGGTCGCATCTTTGTAGTAGTCCTTGCTCGTGATGGGTTGTCCGTCGGAGGTGTTGATGTAGATGGTAGGCACCTCTGCCCTATCCGTTAGCCAGTCGATATGCACACGAATGCAACGGCCGTAAGGATGCATGAAGTACTTGTTGTCCGCCTCTGCCGTCAGGATTCTGTAGCCTGGCCTGCTGACGAGATAATAGATGTCTTTGTCGAAGCGCAGACGGTCGCCCATTTCACCTTGAAGCTTTTCGTTGGCGTAAACAATTGCATCTTCTTCAGAGAGTCCGAAGATGGGCGTGAGTCGTTTTCCGATGGCTCCAATCGTGGCAAACACGGTGTCACCTACGATTTCGCCCTCGACTGCCGCGAAGAGCTGGTCGTTCGTCTTCTTCGAGAACCTGAACCAGTCGAAGGTCGGGAAATCCTTTGGTGTCTGTTCGCTAACGGAATCCACTTCGGAGAGGTTGTATTTGTAGGTCCAGTCGAAAGTGGTTTCGATGAGGAGTTTCCCTTCGCTTTCGTAATAATTGGTAATGTATTTGAGCGGATAGGCTTCGAGTCGTCCATCAGACAGGTAGACATGCAGGGCTTCAGGGAACTTGATGGGCGTATATTCGTCTGTAGGTCCTATCGGTTCAGGGTCGTCTCCAGGGTCAGGGCCGTCTTCCTTCTTGTAGAAGACATAGCGCTCGTTTGCACTATTTCCGCTGCTACCTTTGTAGGTTCCAAGCATGTTGGAGCCGCTTCTGAGGTTCCAATAATACTCGGTATCTATGACACTCTGGATTGAATAGGCACCATCTCCACCCTGGATGATGTTCCAATATTCCGAATGATCCTCGAGAGACTCGGAAGCGAGAGTCATATATTTGTAGTACTGGTCTTGCCTGTCGTAGGTGAAGACAAGCAATTCGCCAGATGCCTGATTGCGGAAAGTGTAGCCCGAACGCGTGTTCGTAATCACCCAATAAGCGTCTTCCGTCTTCTCCTGACCGCCTGTAACATAGTAGATATAAGGGTCGACATTATGATAGGAACCCAGTCCGAGCCACCCATCCAAAGCAGTATTGGAGATATAATAAACGCCGTCTTCGATTGGGGAATCAGCCAAAACGGCCGACGGGAACAGTCCCAGACATGCAAACAGGCAAATTGAAAGGCAATAATAGAGTTTTCTCATTTATCAGTTTAAGTTTTTGGCGCAAATATAACATTTTTTTCGACACCAAACTACAAATCCCTCCGAAAAAAGGAACTAAAGGCGTGTTTGCAAACGTATAGTGTTATGATTGCAAACGTATAGTGCGACGTTTGCATTTTACTAGTGTGACGTTTGCAATTTACTAGTGTGACGTTTGGAGATGACACTGTGGTTGTTTCGCTCAGAGCTCAACCGCATCCCATCCGAAGTCCTGATAGAACTTCACAGAAAGGTTGTTCCTTTGAACATATTGCAGCAGTTGTTCCTGACGAACGGCTTCGCGAACCTGCTCGCTCGAATGCATATTCTGATAGATGTCGAAGTGGTCGCCAAAGATTTTCCTTGCACTCGACTCGTTCCCTGCCCCATCTTCTGTCTGCTCGAACTTGGTCACTTTCAGCTTGTTACCGTCCTTCGCAAGATACAGACAGCCTGAATGATTGCCTCCAGAAACAGTCTTCAAGGTATCGCCGGCAAGATTATAGTTGAACACCCAAAAGTCACCCCATACGCGAGCCTGTTCTTCGTCATCCTCTTCGGCTGCAATAAGCATCAGGACAGGAATGCAGAGTTCGCCTTGCTGATATTGCGAACCAATCTCTTTGGCAAGATAATCGCTAATCGTTTGCCTCAGAGCCTCTTCCTTTCGCCAATTCGCAATATAGTTGATGCAATCCTGTTTGTGCTCGTCGAAGTCGGAGATGAGCCACTTTCCATCAACCTTTTCCATGTAGAGTCTGTGTTCCTCTATCTCGTCCTCATCGCAGTAGGAGCCGTCTTCACGCATCTGACGAACATCCAGGATGGCAAGCGCATGCTTGCCATCAATCACTTCGACTGTATCCACGCTGAAATCGGCTATCGTTCCTCCATTTCCCGTCACGAAGTAATGAAGCCATTCATGGTCCATAGCCTCGTGTTCCGGCAGGTTGAACATCGTGTCGAGAAGAGCATAGAAATCGTTCGTCATGAAGTCCTTCGAACGTTCCAAAAGCACATGATCAGGGATGTATTGGCAAAGCTCCAGAGCAATACTGCTGAGGTCTTCTTCGGTCTTGTTGCAAGATGTGAGGGTGATGCCGCAAAGAACGAGAGCAGCAAGAATCGGCGTAAAACGATGTTTCATGTTATTCGAAGTTGAATGTCAGGACAATCATATTGGCGTGACCTCCATTCACACCCTTCGTGTACTTCAGCAAAGTGGTGTCGATGAGGTCGCTTCTGTCCTTATGAATAATGTCGAGCAAGCCAAAGCAGAACTTGATTTCAGGATTGAGTTTGAAGAAAGGCAGGTAGATGTCGCAACCCATACCAACCTCGAGATAAAGGTCGAAAGGCTTCAGTCGCAAAGCATCGTGCTTGCGAGCCGTGAGGTCCACCATCGGATTCACACCTGCCACGAGATATGGGCGGAAATTGTTGTAGCGAGGAGCTGCGAACTTCAAGTCGAAAGGAACTGAGATATAAGTGCTCTTGAAGACTTGCGTGCTGTCTGCCCCACTCGTTTGCTCATGATAGACGGCATGTTTCTGACCGAAGTGAATAGTGGGTGCAACTCGAAGCGAAAGGTATTTGTTCATCCTGAGTTCGCCAAGCACACCAACCGTAAAGCCAGGGCTGTAGTTATCAATCTCGGCATACCATTGTTCCCCCGTCTCAGGGTCGATATATCCGTTGTTCTCCAGCTCCAGATCCTGCATATGAAGACCAAGCAAGAAGCCATAGTGGAACTTCCGCTGATCTATATAAGGGCGGTTCTGCACTTTGCGTTCCTGTGCCAAAAGACTCAGAGCAAATGCAAAGACAACGAGCGAGACAATGCTTCTCAAACTATTCATGCGCATCGTAATAATAACGTAAGGAAGGGCTTTTTTATTGCTCAAATCATTCTTTTTGATGATAAAGAAGAAAAAAGTCCGACTTTTCTGTACCACTATCATTAAAAATAATTATCTTTGCAGGCAGATTTGAACAAAAGTAGTAACTAAAAAGTAAAATTAGACTATGGCTTACGTAATTAGTGATGATTGTGTTGCTTGCGGCACATGTATCGACGAATGTCCCGTAGGAGCTATCTCCGAAGGCGAAAAGTATTCAATCGATCCTGAACAATGCACTGAATGTGGCACATGCGCAGACGCATGCCCCAGCGGTGCTATCTCTCTCTAATAGAGATTCATACAAAAGAAAAGCCCCTCTACATCGGAGGGGCTTTTTGTTTATTCTTTGCGGAAGCCTGTCTTAACCTCTATTGTCCCAAGGAAGCGGGCATTCTTTCCTTGGTGGTCAACAAGAACTTCATGTCCCTTTTTGTCGAGCAAATACTGAGGCTCCTGGAAGTAAGTGTGCGAATGTCCTCCCAGAACTATGTCCAGACCAGTCGTGTTAGCAATGAAGTCAGGGTCCATATTTGCATGCGTACCCCATCCAAGATGACTCAAGCAGACAACCACATCACAATGCTCCTCATTTCGCAACAGGTCAATAATGGGTTGAGCAGCTTTTGCAGGCTCTGTATAACGCATTCCCTCGAAGTTCTTTTCCGTGATAAGTCCTTCAGGTTGTGGGCAAACACCAATAACCCCTACGCGCACGCCCGCACGTTCTTTTATTATATATGGCTTCACCAAACCTTCGCAAGGAGTGCCCGTAAAGTCGTAGTTGCAGCAAACGAAGGGAAATTCAGCCATTTTCATCAAGCGAGCAAGATTCTCAAGCCCAAAGTCGAACTCATGGTTACCGATGGTGCAGGCATCGTAACGCATTAGATTCATCAACTTTACCTCGACTTCGCCTTTGTAGATATTGTAGTATGCAGAACCTTGACTGAAGTCACCACAATCGAACAGAAGCATATCGTCAGGATGCTCCTTTCGCAATTGTTCGAGCAGAACGACACGACGAAGATAGCCACCCTTGTTGGCTTGGGCAGTATCGGCAAAGTTCACGGATATGGGTTCGATGCAAGAATGCGTATCGCTCGTATGAACAACGAAAATCTTATTATCTTGCGCAAAACAAACTTGCGTTAAGAAAAGAAAGCAAACCAGTGTAAATATGTATCTTCTCATGTTTATTTTACTATTATACGACCTTCAATCTTGCTGTCTATCACTCTGTGTTTTATCACGTATTCCATCATGACATCTCGAATGAGAACACCTGTTTCATGACGTTTCACAGCTTTCTTCAGGGCGTACATCCTGTCGTTTCCTTCCGCCAGATAGTCAATCGTTGCGATTGTGTAGGTACGATGCGGGTCAATCTCCTTGCCATCGATGGTGCAGGAAAGCAGTTTCCCGTCTTCTGTTATCTCCAGACGTACGCTACTACTCACGCCTTCCCCCTTCACGGCTGCAATGTTCCGCATCAGTTCGAGCATGTCTGAGCCTTTCATTTCAAGCACGACAACATAGTTCTCGAAGGGCGAGATAAGTAAAATGTCGCCACGACGAACGATTCCTTCTGGCATATTGTTGCGAAGACCTCCAACATTGACAAGCCCCATATCAGCTCGCTCCAAACCAGTTGCCGTTCCGCCTTCAACCATCACATCTGCAACCCAATTGCTCAACAAACTCTCTGGTCGCTTCACATTCATCGCAACCTTGCTCAACCCAAGAACTGGAGACATCATGCTATCCACACTTGCTCTATAAGGAGCAACAATGGCATCTGCTTCATCAGAAGGGTTTGCATCCAGTTCAGAAGTGACTTCTATACGTTCCCAACAGAAGGAACGCACCTTATAATCCTGTGCTTGCAAACTGCAAAAACATGTTGCAAGCATCAAAAAAGCCAATTTTCCAGTCATATTTACATGTTATTTCCATGCAAAGATAAAGAATTTTGAGGAAAAAACGAAAAATATGAACTATGAATTATGAATTATGAATTAAATGTTGTACCTTTGCACCCGCTTTCCCGTAGGTCGCTGATAGGAAAAGAGAGACCTGTTATGCCTACGAGCGATCGACAAAACAATTTTTTAACAATTAAGCATTATGGCTGATTTAATCAAAATTGCTGAAGAAGCATTTGCAACAGGCAAGAACCATCCCGCATTCAAGGCAGGTGACACAATTACCGTTGCATACAAAATTGTCGAAGGTAACAAGGAGCGTATCCAGCTCTATCGTGGTGTCTGCATCAAGATTAGCGGTCACGGAGAGAACAAGCGCTTCACTGTTCGCAAGATGTCAGGCACTGTAGGTGTGGAACGTATCTTCCCCATCAACAGCCCCAACATCGACAGCATCCAGGTGAACAAAGTTGGTAAGGTACGTCGTGCTAAGCTCTACTACCTGCGCAACCTCACCGGTAAGAAGGCTCGCATTGCCGAGAAGCGCGTCAGCGTTCAGAAGGAGGACTAAATCTCCTATCCTTTTTACAAATAAAAGCACCCGACTTCGCTGGAAGTTGGGTGTTTTTATTTTTTCATATCATTAGCTATTTCCTGTAAAGAGGTCTATATCGTATCGAGCTTTTTATCTTAAAACCTTCTTTTTGCTGACGATGTTGATGCCTTTCTGCATCTTGCTTAGACGCTGACCGGAAAGGTTATAAATGGGGGCTTGAATCTTGGATTTTGATTCTTGAATCTCATTTATTCCGTCTTCTATGTCGCTAAAACGGAGTGTAAGAGTCTGAACATTAGGATTTTCAAGCATGAGATAGGCACGATTCGGCTGGATGAGGTCTTCGTTAAAAGCATAAAAGCACGGCACGTCATCCTGATTTTGCAAGATAAGAATGCCTGAAGGACTGGCAGGAACGAAAAGACCTGTAAGAGCCGTATCTGTCAAGGGTTGCAAGGCAAAACCACTTCCGTACGTTAAGGTAGCTGTTTCACTTTCTCCTCGAAGCACAACAGGCGTTCCTGCCGCTACAGTATCGCTCACCATAGTAAGAAGGACATATTTCTCGTCTATCTCAAATTGCGTAGGCGTATAAGGACTCGGCAAGACATAGACTTTTGCTCCGTTCACAACTACATCGTACGGCAAACATAATGTCGTGTAATATCCTTCGCCGATTTGCGTTAACGGAACCGATGCTGCAGGAACAGTCTCAGCTATCAGTTGCGAACCAAGGTCAGTCTTGGCGTTGGCTGTTTCCCAAATCTGCAGGAACCCGTTAGGTCCTCCATGCGTGTTGAGATAGTAATTCTCTTGTCCGTTCAGGCTGAGAGAAAAGCCATTGTTGTCTGCATGAGGTGTCCAACGAAAGTCACCTTCGCGAAGGACGGCATTCTTGATGTTTTGTGAGCCTTGAACAGAGGGAGCTGTCCCATCAACAGTTAGGGAATAGTCCTCTCCCAGAAGTTTGTTGACAATCTTGAATCCCTCGATAGGATTGCCTACGAAGGCCCATTTATATGCATCGCTCGAACGCACCAATTCCGTTGCATAGAGTTCCGTTTCAGGATAATCTCCGACGGAAACCTCGTCATAAGCATGAGGATGATAAGGTTCGCGAGGTTCCCATCCTACATAACGCCCCAAACGCCCCACTTTGATGTTATACCAATTCCTCGTACTAGTAGTTGCGGAAGAAACCTTAAAGGGAGGATTAGTTGTAGGCCATTTCACGGTGACTTTGATGGTACCTGTCGAGATAGTTTTGGGGGAATAGGTATATGTACAGAAGTCGTTGAGGTATTCTTCAGGAAGGGCAGCAGCAGCGCCTCGTTCGCCAGGAACGACTATCTCGGTTATCTTTCTTCCACTGAAGTACAAGGAATAGGTGACGTTGACTAGATTAGAAGGTTCTTCGAGTTGCCAAATATAGTCGGCCACACCTTTCTTATAACCGGCTATGGGAGGAGTCGAGGCTTCGTTCTTCACGGACCAATATGTATCGGCAGCATATTGAGCCCAACTTCCATCGGAAGAATACGATGCGTTTGTGGCACGAATGGCATATTTGCCTTCGCTGTTTAACATGAGAACTTGACAATCGTATGCGTTGTCCCTGTCTTTTTTCCTTGGAAGGATATTGTTGTCGCTGGAGAAAGTACCATCCGCTCCCCTATTCTGATTGGGATTCGTGAAGGTGTAGGTCGCACTATTTGCAGTCCAGGTGATGTAATATGACCTTGCATAATCCCCACTCTGACCGTTCTGTAAGCGGAAGATACCTGCATTCAAAGCACCTTCTGCAAGGGTTCCTTCGGTTGTGACGTAATACTTCTTGCCGTTCACAGTAGTGAAGATGGTATATTCCTTTCCTACCTCGACAGTCGTAAGTGCACGGAAATAATTGGCATGAGGTCCTGGGTTCGAGTTGCTTGCTATAATGGCATTCGTCAGAGCCTGCCCTTTCACCTGATAACTTCCTGAAACATCCTCGGCCGCAAAGTCCATCAGTATAATTCCTGTAGGACCAGGATGACTGTTGATGTACGAGATGGCTGCAGCATTCTGCGTTTGGGCATTGTCGCGATAACCATCGCTTGTGGCAAATGTAAAGCTAGCAATCGAACCTGTCTTGGAATAGCCTGACGTCTGATTCACCACCCAAAGACTCGGATTCGTGTTTTCGGAAGTGGAGAACTGCAGCATTCTCTCGATGCTCGAAGTCTTTGTGGCAGGAGCCCCGCTTGCCGAAACATCATAGAAGTCCTGAACATAAAGCTGACCTTGCGAGCTAACGCCCCTTATCTGTCCCCCCTGTTGTTGCGCGAAGTTCGAGTTGAAACCCCATCCTGAGATGTAACCACCAACAGGATTGGTGTCGTAGGTGTCACGACTGAGGATGAGAATCTTGCCTCGAACATCGCCCAACTTTGCGTTAGGGTTGTAATTCATGGCGTGAGTGTTGGTTGGAGCACTCGTGAGCAGTTCCTTCATCTTCGCGCCCCAGTTGCTGTTGTTGTCGTCGGCTTCCGATTCGTGACGCATGAAGACGATGCACATTTCTGTGGGATGACTGTCGAGCAGACTGCAAAGCGTGCTCAAGGCATTGTCCATATAGAGGTTCGTAGAGATAACGCCGTGATAGATGCGCAAACGCGAACCATCCATGGCAGGACGCAAATCGAAAGCACGGATGCCGCTATTCCATTGTTCTGTCAGCGTCTTTTCCTGCGTAACGGCATATTTGCTGCCACTTACTACGAACAAATAGTTGTTCACGCCATGACCTGTTCCGGCATCGTGCGTGCCAGGTATGGAGAGTTGGCTGAGGAAGGTATTGTCGGGGATGTTTGCCATCCATGCTTCATTGCCTGCTTGAACATCGAGGACACCAAATCCCTGCAGCATACCGATTGCAAGAAGTAGAGCTTTGAGAGTTGTCTTCATAA
The DNA here is from genome assembly GCA_017961145.1 of Bacteroidaceae bacterium. Taxonomy (GTDB): domain Bacteria; phylum Bacteroidota; class Bacteroidia; order Bacteroidales; family Bacteroidaceae; genus Physcousia. The sequence continues at coordinate 11,379 of JAGCXU010000041.1, forward strand.
ATTTAGTTTTAGCTTTTTGGATAACGCAAAAGTACACATTATTATAATATAGACAAAGATTTTTATCCCTAAAAAACGCAGAAACTACATAAACTCGAAAAAAAAGTAACAGATAATCTCGTCTATTTAAAAAGAAAAACGTAACTTTGCCCTAAAGAAACTAACTCTTAAAGTCATACATTTATGAAAGCTATCAGAACATTACTCATTGGTGCCCTTGCACTTCTCACGGCAGCTTGCGGTACCACAAACACAGTTCCCATCACAGGTCGTAAGACACGCCTTCTTGTCGACGATGCACAGATTCTCAGTCTCAGTTCGCAGCAGTATCAAGAGTACATGCAGGGAGCTACCCTCTCTACCAATCAGACCAACACAGCCCTCGTGAAGCGCGTGGGACAGCGCCTCGCATCGGCCGTTGAGAACTTCCTCGTGAATAACGGCTATGCACAAGAAATCCAGAACTTTCAATGGGAGTTCAATCTCGTGAACAAAAACGAAGTCAATGCATTCTGTATGCCTGGAGGCAAGATTGTCGTCTACGAGGGACTTCTTCCTGTCACACAAGACGAAACAGGACTTGCCATCGTGCTTGGACACGAGATAGCCCATGCCGTAGCCAAGCATTCTGCAGAACAACTCTCCAAGCAGACACGTCAGCAATATGCAACTCAGATAGGTAGTAGCGTACTCTCACAAGTAGCTCAGGCGAAGGGATATGGTGGCGATGCCGTTTCCCTCATCGAAATGGCAGCACAGGTTGGCTTCAATTTTGCAAACCTCAAGTATTCTCGCGACAACGAAACAGAAGCAGACCGTCTTGGTCTCATCTTTGCGGCCATGGCAGGCTACGATCCTCAACTCGCCATTCCTTTCTGGCAACGTATGGCACAACTGAGTGGAGGCAGCACAAGGAGCGAACTCTTCAGCGACCATCCCTCCGACGAGAAACGTCTGGCAGAACTGAAGAAACGCATGCCCGAAGCCCTCAAGTACTACACGCCTCCAACGACGACGACAACAACTACAAAGGCTACGACAACGAAGAAGGCCGCAAAGAAGAAATAAAAAAGAAAGAAGCATCCTACGGGGTGCTTCTTTGTTTTCAATCTGATTCTCAAACCCTACCTGCAAAAACGGCTTTTATCCGATCTGTGAGATATATGACATAAAACCTCAGCGCATTTTTCGGGAAGAGGTATATGAACCTTGCATACTCATATAAGCGGCGGAAGAAGGTTATTGCCAAAGCAAATGGTTTAGGATACTTCTCTCGATAGCTTAAGTCTCTGTTATGTCCGAAGTTACCAGTTTCCAATATTATCTTTTGTATTAACGAGCTTTTACTAGAGAACCTTGAATCGTAAAACGGCATCTCCTCTTCAGGCATTCCCAAGTATTTCACGACAAAAGCCCCGAATACCTGCCATTCCTCCATCAGTCCCATCTGATTCAGGCGTGATGCCAGCATCTCACGGTCAATCTCCTTCTTATATGTCCACAACAGTCTGCACCAGTCGCATATCTGTCTCAGCCCGACACCTAGTCCGTAGAAATGATGTACGAAGTGGGTAAAAATCAGGATGGCATCATTGTCAGCGTTGGGAAGTGGAACACCAACGTCATCGTTATGCCATACTCTCACCCCTTGATTCTCAAACACATCGCGCTGCACCTCATCAATGCCTTTGTCCACTTTTTGTGACAGACCTGTACGCATACTGCCATGAAGTTCCACTATCCACGAATCAATAGTCATACCCAGATGAAGACTTTCGAGGCCTTCATCATCCACATGCGACGCAAAGGGAATCAGCATCTTCTTTGCCTTCTCGTAGTTCTCCCTGTCCAGGAACAAGTCAATATCTCCACAGACTCTCCACAACGGTTCCTCGTAGCATTGAGCCACGCCCTGACCTTTTATCAGCGCAGTGTATATTCCATATTTCTGCAACTTGCCCACCATCATCGCGATGAAGCGATTCATTGCCTTGTTTTGCTCTTCTATTTTGAGAGCAGAGCCGAGGAAGGTGAGCATTTCTATTTTTGGAACAGTCGTATCCGAAACATGCTTCAGTCCTATCGTAGCCAATCCCGTCACGGACTGCTCCTCGGCAAGGCGCATTATCTCATTATAATCCACCTCGCCATACGGCAAGAGCTGAACTTCCTGGTCCCATAGTCCTGCCTTTAACAATGCGAAAAAGGCATTTATGTTGTTATCCCTTGCCATTATTCAGCCTAATCTGCTATCGCTTCCTTGATGCAGTCCACGATGTACTTCACGTCGTCGTCCGTCACATACGGTCCTGCAGGAAGGCAGAATCCCACTTTGAAGATTTCCTCCGAAACGCCGTTCACATAGGCTGGAGCGTTCTTGTAGACAGGCTGCTTGTGCATCGGTTTCCAGACTGGACGGCACTCCACCTTCTTGTCGAGCATGAACACGCGGAGGGCTTCTACATTTTCATTAGGCTGACAACTTGTCGTAGCACTCTCCACCGACCTTATCACGCCTGCCGCTCCACCTACGGCCGACTTGATTACCTCTTTGTAGGCATTCTCCTGACCTTGAATCTTCACATCCGGATCGAGAGTGGCGGCGCAGAGCCAGAAGTTCGAGTCGTACCTTGCGTCGGCAGGTTGCCTGTGAATTGTCACTCCTTTGATGTCGGCCAGCAGTTCTTCGTAGAGTTTCTGCACGTGTCTGTGATGCGCGATATGGTCGTTCACCACCGTCATCTGTCCGCGTCCGATGCCAGCACAGATGTTCGACATGCGATAGTTGTAGCCCACAGCCGTATGTTCGTAGTATGGATAGGCATCGCGAGCCTGAGTGGCGTACCACATCACGGTGTTTGCATCCTCCTGATTGTCGCAGATGAGCGCACCGCCGCCGCTTGTGGTAATCATCTTGTTGCCGTTGAACGAGAGCACGCCATACTTGCCGAAGGTGCCGAGAACCTGTCCGTTGAAGCGTGAGCCGAAACCTTCGGCGGCATCTTCCACTACGGGAATCTCGTTGCGGTTGGCAATCTCCATGATTTTATCAATCTGGTAGGGCATGCCATAGAGTGCGACTGGGACTATTGCCTTCGGTTTCCTGCCTGTCTTGGCGATGCGGTCCCGGATGGCCATTTCCAGAAGTTCCGGGTCGATGTTCCATGTCTCTCGCTCCGAATCGACGAAGACGGGCGTGGCTCCAAGATAAGTGATGGGATGGCTGGAAGCGCAGAAGGTGAAGCTCTGCACGATCACCTCATCGCCCGGGCCTACTCCGCATGCAAGGAGTGCCAGATGTACGGCTGCTGTTCCGGCCGAGAGTGCCACTACGCGCTTGTTGAGGTCTTCGCTGTCGCCGTGGTTCACGAACGCTTCCAGGTCGCGTTCAAACCCATTCACATTCGGCCCCATCGGAACCACCCAGTTCGTGTCGAACGCTTCCTTCACGTAACGCTGCTCAGCTCCGTCTTCCGACATGTGTGCCAGGCACAAGTATATTTGCTTTCTTTCGGACATCAGTAATTGTTGTTGTCTTAAATTTTCTGCAAAGGTACCAAATTATGGGCAAATGGTAAACCTTTCCGTCAACATTTTAATTAAACCGCGTTTTCTCTCTCTCTCTTGTGAAGCATCAAAACATGACGTGTTATGCTGGCCATCATAACGCCTTGTGTGTTTCGACTTTTCACGTGTTGCGTTTGCAATCATAACGCCTTGTGTGCGTTTCGAATCATCACTGACTCGCAATGAATTTCGGAGCGTCAGCTCTTGCAGAGAAGTTGATCAGGTTTCTGTGCGAAGAGACTTTATCTCTTAATTCCACCACAAAGGTACGAAATTTTTCCGACACTACCAAATTTCGGGCATCGATTTGGGCCGATTTTCAGCACGATTTCGAGCGATTTTTGCAACGCATTGATTTTCAGCTCTGTACAACCGTACAAAACGTACAAGCGAAAAAAGAGACACACGAGGTTTTCTATATTATATTATTAAGGAAATAATTACTTATTATATAATATATATATAGTCTTCGCATTTCTCAAAAAAATGGTTGTACGTTTTGTACGGATTTGTTGTGACTTGTGGAAATGGGCATTGTCTTCAGATGGGCAAGAAAATGTCCAACGCCCTATTCATCGGGGGTTCAGCCATTAAGTTGGAAATGCATAAAACTCCCTCCGTTATCCGACATACATGTATGCGCATTTTATGCATCGAATATGCACAAATGAAAAGCCTTGCTATTCTCTCGAACGGCAAGGCAACCCTTAAAAATCTAATACCATGAAAAACACTTTTGCTTCAAACGAGAGTGGGATTTAAGAACTCTCGCGCTGCAAAGTTACGAAATAAATTATAAAAACAAAAGAATAATGAAAATTTCTTTATATCTTTGCAGAAAATATAATACAACTATGAAACTTTTCAAACATTTTCTTGAGGTTTTAGTCCTTTCATTTGTCCTTTTCATTCTGTCGTTCAATCCTGCTAAAGCACAAAATCCTTTTGTCCAGACTTGGTTCACAAGCGACCCTGCTCCGATGGTTCACGACGGCAAGATGTATGTCTATACGGGGCACGACGAGGATGGCGCCGATTTCTTCTGGATGCAGGAGTGGCGTGTCTATTCCACAGAAGACATGGTAAACTGGCAGGACCACGGCTCGCCCCTTGCACTCGAGAGTTTCTCGTGGGCTGATGACCGCGCATGGGCTTCGCAATGTGTGGAGCGAGACGGCAAGTTCTACTGGTATATTTGTGCCCATTCGAAGCTTTCTGGCGGAATGGCAATCGGCGTGGCAGTCAGCGATACCCCTGTAGGTCCTTTCCGCGATGCTATCGGCAAGCCCCTGTTCGAAAACGGTTCGTGGGACCATATCGACCCAACCGTGTTCATCGACGATGACAATCAGGCGTGGCTCATGTGGGGAAATCCGCAATGCTACTATCTGAAACTGAATCGCGACATGATTTCCTATAGTGGCGAACTGGGGCGACTCGACATGACGGAGGAAGCTTTCGGCAGTCCCATGATGAACAAGCGCGAAAAAGGCAAGAAATACAAGGATTCGTACGTGGAAGGGCCATGGCTCACCAAAAGAAATGGCGTGTACCAACTGCTTTATGCCGCCGGAGGAGTGCCTGAACACATTTCCTACAGCACCGCTTCCCACCCTACCGGACCTTGGAAGTATGCAGGCGAGATAATGCCTCTAAGCAATACCAATTCGTTTACCAACCACTGTGGCGTGGCAGACTACAAAGGCCATTCCTACTTCTTCTATCATACCGGCAAACTGCCTAAAGGCGGTGGTTTTGGCAGAAGCGTGGCCGTCGAAGAATTCAAGTACAACGACGACGGTTCTTTCCCAACAATCCTGCCTACAGATGAAGGCGTGAAGCCAGTCCAAACCTTCAATCCCTACAGAAAAGTGGAGGCCGAAACGATGGCTTACAGCCGTGGCTTGAAGACTGAGCAAAACGACGAGGTTGGCGTCTATGTTGCTGATATTCACAATGATGATTACATCAAGTTGCAAAATGTCGAGTTTGATGGGAATGTGACAAAACAGTTCTCGGCAAGCGTTGCAAGCGGCTTGAGAGGCGGCCAGATCGAGGTGCATCTTGACAGCCTGCATGGTGCTTTAGTAGCTCGACTCGACGTGCCAGGCACAGGAGGCTGGGAGAAGTGGCAGACGCTCACAACGGACTTCACTCAGCAGGCTACTGGAATCCACGACCTGTATCTCGCTTTCAAAGGCCGCAAAGGCCCGAAACTCTTCAATTTTGACTGGTGGGAAATCAAAGGCATGCAGTCGCTCGTCGTGGAAGATGGCGGAACAGGCGCCTACAAGGCCATTATGAAGGAAGAAGCCACTCTGGAAGCGCACACCATTTTCGTTCCTCAAGACTTGTCTGCTTTTAACAAAAAGAAGCCTCTGCCAGTATTGGTCTGGGGAAACGGAGCCTGCACAAACTCACCTTGGGAACACTTCAAATTCCTCAACGAAATAGCCTCGCATGGCTATATCGTTCTTGCAACAGGCTATATTCCCATGGAGGAAAAACCTTATCAAGGCCCCATGTCGACCACCGAGCAGCAAATTGAGTCAATCGATTGGATAATCGCGCAGAATTCCGACAAAAACTCGCCCTATTTCGGCAAGATAGACGTGAAGAACATCTGTGTGGCAGGCATGTCGTGTGGCGGTTTGCAGTCGTTGTACAACTGTGCCGACCCACGCATCAAGACGATGATGATATGCAACAGCGGCCTCTTCAAAACCAGCAATCGAGGGCAAGCCGTAGGAGGTATGCCGATGCCCGACAAATCGAAGCTGAAAGAAATCCACTCGAGCGTCATCTATATACTTGGAGGCAAGACTGACATCGCCTACGAAAACGGCATGGACGACTTCCATCAGATAAACCACGTACCCTGCTGCGTTGCCAACTTCCCCGTAGGTCATGGCGGCACTTATCGTCAGCCACATGGCGGTGAATTCTCGACAGTTGCGATTGCGTGGTTAAACTGGCAGTTGAAGGGAGACAAGCGGTCGGCCAAGATGTTCAAGGGCAAGGATTGCGAACTGTCGAAGCGCGAAGGATGGACCATCGAGAAGAATGCAAAATTCGAATCATTAAAGTAATTCATTCATATCATGAGGACTCTTTTGTCTTTGCTGTTAGCGTTGTGCATGAATTTTGGTTTGCACGTCACAATCCATGCGCAAGATTTGGCGCAGGCTGTTCTCTCCGATAACGGCTCGCAATATCTGGCCGAGCGTTTCAAAGACACTCGTTCCCTGCCGCACGATGTACAACAATTCATCTCGTCGTTTCCTACCGTCTGGGACGAGACACGTCAGCTCTCAGGATCTGTCGCGACGGCACGCAGAAGTGGGAAAACATGGTATGTTGCAGGCATAAATGAAACCGATGAAGAAAAGACGATTCATCTCGATTTGTCGTTCCTCGGACAGCAGCATGGCGACATCGTTTACTTTGGCGAACGCGGCGAACGGGCGTTCTTCGTGTCCCTTCAGGAAAACTACCCTACCCAAATGAAATGCCGTCCGCACGGCGGTTTCGTGCTCGTCATCCATCCTGTTGGCGACCATCGCAGCGTCAACATGCCGCTCTTCCAGACCAAATACACGGCCGACCCTTCGCCTTTAGTTGTGGGCGACACCCTTTTCCTATACACCTCGCACGATGCTTCGCCCGAAGACATTCCAGACCCTAACGAGAGAAGTTCGGCTGGCTTCTTCATGTACGACTGGCTGCTTTGGTCGACTACAGATATGGTAAACTGGACTGAGCACGGAGCCGTAGCATCATTGAAGGATTTTCCTTGGCGCAGTCGCGACAACGGAGCTTGGGCTATACAAACCGTCGAACGCAATGGTAAATACTATCTGTATGCGCCCTTGCACGGCCATGGCATCGGCGTTCTGATGAGTGACTCGCCTTACGGACCATTCAAAGACCCTTTAGGAAAACCCTTGGTATGGCAAAGAGAGCATTGGAATGACATCGACCCCTCTGTCTTTACTGATGACGACGGACAAGCCTATATGTACTGGGGCAATCCGCATTGTTATTATGCACGCCTGAACGACGACATGATTTCACTTAAGGACAGCATCGTGCAACTGCCGCACATCCCCAATTATCAGGAAGGACCTTGGTTCTATAAACGTGCAGGGCATTATTACCTCGGCTTCGCCACAACTTGTTGTCCCGAAGCGTTAGGCTATGCCATGAGCGACTCTTCTACCGGACCGTGGGAATGGAAGAACTACATCATGACTCCCACACAACGCGACCGCGGCAACCATCCCGGCATCTGCGATTACAAGGGACATTCCTATGTTTTCGGACAAGACTACGACTTGATGCACCTCGACACGTATGTCCATCATGAACGTCGCACCGTCTCGGCATCGGAGATTACTTACAATGCCGACGGCACCATACAGGAGATACCTTATTGGTTGAATCAGAAGCCTTTGCAACAACTCAAATGGCTTGATCCATACGAGCGAGTAGAAGCGGAAACGATGGCTTGGGGACGAAGACTGAAAACAGCAAAGATGGGCATTCCCAATACGGGTGTAGTGAAGGATATGCCTACCTCGACAGGGCGCAGAAACATGTATGTCTTCGACATCAACGACGGAGAGTATATCCGTCTGCGTGGTGTGGACTTCGGCACAGGTGCGAAACGCTTCTCCATCAACGCAGCAGGAATAGGAAGCGTGGAAATCCTGTTGCACCTCGACAGTCAGGAAGGACCAGTCGTAGGAAAAGTCAAAATCGGCGGCACATCGTCAGAAAACGTTTACAAGCCCTTCACGACAAAGGTAAAGCATTGTGAAGGCATACACGACCTCTATCTTTGCTTTGATAAGGCACAAGGCGATGTTCGCCTCGATTACTGGAAGTTTAAGCAATAGTCAAGATGAAAAAACTTCTCTGCATTTCCATTTGTCTGCTATCTGTAGGGGCAAGGGCGCAAAACCCCATCATTCACAACCAATTCACAGCCGATCCTACAGCTCGCGTTTTTAACGACAAGGTTTATCTGTTCCCTTCTCACGACATTCACGCACCTGCAGGACAACGCCAAGACTGGTTCTGCATGGAAGACTATCATGTCTTTTCGTCGGAGAACTTGACGGATTGGACGGATCATGGCATTATCCTCTCACAAGAGAATGTGCCTTGGGGAAAGCCTGACGGGTACTCGATGTGGGCACCTGATTGCGTAGTTAAGGACGGCAAATACTACTTCTACTACCCTAACGCTCCTAAGAGCGGAAGAGGCTTTGCCATTGGAGTAGCCATAGCCGAACATCCGGAAGGGCCTTATACACCAGAAAAAGAGCCAATTAAGGGCGTCTCAGGTATCGATCCATGCGTGCTCATCGACGATGACGGAGCAGCTTATCTCTATTGGAGTGGTATGGGCATTCGTGGCGGACGACTGAAAGATAATATGATAGAGTTGAGAGACGGCAGCCAAGTTATGGAAGGTTTGCCAGAAGGTTTCAAGGAAGGACCTTTCGCCTTCAAGCGTGAAGGACGTTACTACCTTACATTCCCTTGGGTTCGCAAAGAGAATGGCACAGAAACGTTGGCTTATGCCATGAGCGACTCCCCTCTCGGACCTTGGCAATTCAAAGGCATCTTCATGGCAGAACACGACAACCAGTGCTGGACAAACCACCATAGTTTCGTGCAGTATAAAGGCGAATGGTATCTCTTCTATCATCGTAACCACTATTTGCCAAAGATGGACAAACGGCGATCTGCCTGCATAGAAAAAGTCTCTTTCAATGCCGACGGTACTATTCAGGAGGTGAAACAAACACTTCGTGGTGTGGGACATACTTTGGCAACGGACAAGATAGAACTAGACAGATACAGTTACGTCAGCAACGACGTTGCCATAGATTTCAATGATAGCACAGATACTTTCAAAGGATGGAACGCTACATTGACGAACAAAGGAAGTTGGCTAAGATACGATAATGTGGACTTCTCTGGCATCTCCAACGGCTACCTCGCTATCAAGGTCAAAGCTGACGCCAATACCATCCTGACTATTCGCGAGAATTCGTCAGGAGGTAAGGTCATTGCTGAACTGGCAATCAACGTTGAAGCATCCAGTTATGATTTGAAAGGGCAATGGACGATACTCATCTATGCCATAGAAAATATGCCCAAAAGCTTAACTAACCTTTGTGTCGTATGCGAGGGGCAAGAAGTTAGCATCGACTGGATGCAGTTCAAAGCCGCACCCCTACCCTAGAAATTATAGAATATCAATTGTCGTGCGCTTGAATACTGTGTCTTTAGAACTAGTGCCGACGAGAATATTGTACTTGCCAGACTTAACGCGCATGGCATTATTTTTCGCGTCCCAAAACTCGAAACTCTTGTCTGTAAGCTTCAATTCGACCGTAACTGTCTGTCCTGCTTTTACATAGACACGTTGGAAAGCGCGAAGACTCTTCGTAGGTCCGTCTGGGTCTTGAGGGTTGCGAATGTAGAGTTGAACTGTTTCAGTGCCATCGCGCTTGCCAGTATTGGTAAGAGAAACGCTGACGGTCTTTCCCGTGATGCTTGGCTCGCCCAATTCGAAGTTTGTATACGACAGGCCAAAACCGAAGGGGAACAGGGCATCATCGAAATAGCGATAGGTGCGGCCCTTCATGGAATAGTCTTCGTAATCTGGCAATTGATTGCTATTTTTATAGAACGTGACAGGCAGTTTTCCGCTGGGGTTGTAGTCGCCGAAAAGGACATCAGCCACAGCCGTTCCTCCTTCCTGTCCGGGATACCACGCTTGAACAATGGCATCGCAAGTCTCGACTTCAGGTTGTAGAGCAATGCACGAGCCAGAACAATTGACGAAAACAACTTGCTTTCCTGCTTCTTTCAGAGCTTTCAGGAAGTTACGCTGAACGGTTGGCAGTTCGATATTCGTACGATCTCCACCTTTGAAGCCCTCGATGTTGACAGGCATTTCCTCACCTTCGAGAGCAGGAGAGATGCCACCTACGAAGATAACCTTATCAATTCCCTTCAACTGAGCGATTGTATGCTGATAATCAATAGGATACTCCTTAGCAACGTTAATCTTCAGGTTCGCATTGTAGGTCTGAACATGATAGAAACGCACTTCGATGTTATAGCTTTTACCCTTTTCTGCTTGGATGGCAATGCGATTGGGGGTGGTACGCCAAATGTAATGACGGAACTTCTGCTGCCCGTCGATGTAGAGTTCAAAGTGACCGCAACCTTCTACATTCACCACATATTCACCTGCTTCTTCTGGAGTGAAAATGGTTTCATACTTTGCCGAGAAATCTTCGAGCTGAACGCCTGGGGCGAAGTTGTGCATACCTGCGGTGGTGACGGCTAAAGGAGTTGTGTAATACTGTGTGCAGACAGGTTTGCCTTCCATCTTGCGATTATTCCAAAAAGTTCCTCGCAAGCCTTTCTTTCCTTCGAAACTACACCAATTTCCTAAAAGGCAATCCAACACTTTATCGTAAGTCAAATCGCAACCTGGAACATAGAAAAGTTTCTTCTGCTTCGCTTTAATGCCGTCGAGAATCGTGATGGTACGATTAGGCATTCCGTTGTAGTTTCCCCACATCATGGGAGCATTATCAGCATTGGGGCCAACGACGGCTATCTTTTCCCTGTTCTTCTGCAGAGGCAGAATGTTTCCTTTGTTCTGCAAAAGCACGATAGTCTGACGCGCCATATCAAGCGAGAGGTTGGCCGACTCCTTTGTTGACATTGCCGAATACGGAATCTTCGACCACTCAACGAGCGAGGGGTCGTCCATCTCGCCCAAATCAAAGCGTCCTTCCAATAGACGAACGACGTGCTTATCGACCTCAGCTTCTGTAATAAGACCACGCTTCACAGCCTCAGGAATGCTTTTGTAGGCATATCCGTAGCCGCACTCCACATCTGTGCCTGCAATAACAGCTTTGGCTGAAGCATGAACTGGGTCAGAAGACGACTTATGCGAATTGTAGAAGTCGGAAATGGCGCCGCAATCGCTCACAACCAAATATTGAAAGCCCCACTCGTCGCGCAGGATTGTCTGAAGCAAACGTTGACTGCCACAACAAGGGTCGTCGTCCAAACGCTGATAAGCACACATCACTTCGCGCACCTTAGCATCTTGAACCAAGGTTTTGAAGGCTGGCATATAGGTTTCCCAGAAATCGCGGAGTGACACATTATTCAGGTTGACGGAATGGCGTGTATATTCAGGACCGCTATGCACGGCATAATGTTTAGCGCAAGCCCACAACTTGCGATACTTGGCATCTTCAGGTCCTTGCAAACCCCTTACGACTTGCGTACCCATAACACTCGTCAGGTAAGGGTCTTCTCCGTATGTTTCTTGACCTCGTCCCCAACGCGGATCGCGGAAGATGTTCACGTTAGGAGTCCAGACGGAAAGGCTGTGAAACTTCTCGTCCTCGCCTTTGAGGTCGTGCATTCGATGATTATACTGAGCACGAAACTCCGTAGAAGCCACATCGAAACACTTGTAGACCATATCCGGATTGAACGAAGCAGCCATGGCTATCGGTTCTGGAAAGACTGTGACGTTGCCCATATTAGCAGCCCCATGCAAAGCTTCGCTCCACCAAAAGAACTTCTTGATACCCAGACGAGGAATGGCAGGACTTTCGTCGAGCATCAACTGTGCTTTCTCTTCAAGCGTCAGACGCGAGCATAAATCTGCAGCCCGTTCGCGAGCGGAGAGGTCTGGGTTTTGATAAGGATAGGTTTGAGCAGAGCTGGACGCACCTACGCAAAACATTACGATTGAGATAAGGAAATGGGGCTTCATCGTTTTATTGAATTGTAATAGTTGTTTTCTTGCCGTTATAATTGACAACTTCACGTGTTACGTTTGCAATCTTAACGTTGAATGTTCGCCGATTAGGCATGCCACGATATTTGCCTTCGCGCTTGTTGATTGTTAGCTTATGTTGGGTATCGTCCCAAGAGAAAGTGATGCGCGAGCATTGCCCTTTTTCATAATCCCTCGTCGTGCCATCGTCCTCATAAAGCGTGAAACTGCCGTCAGCACCTGGATAAAGCAACACTTCGTCTCCCTTGACAGGAATAATGCTTCCTGCTCGCACAAAGACAGGAATAAAGTCAATATCCACTTCTGTCGCGACGGACTGCCCTCCCTCGTAGTGACGACCTGTATAATAGTCATACCAACCTCCTTCATTTTCAGGAAGATAGGTAGTCCAAGAGGTGATACTCGACTCTGTTATGGGACTGACGAGCAATGAACGGCCGAACATGTATTCATACTTTTGGTCGAGAGCTTTTTCGTCATTAGGAAAGTCGAAAACGAGAGGACGCATCAAAGTAAACCCGTCAGAGGATATCTCTGCAGCATGACTATAGATATAGGGCAACAAACGATAACGCTCGTTCAAGCTTCGAGCGATAGCATTTTGTGCCTCACTTCCGTAGTTCCACGGCTCAGTATTACTCATATATCCGTGAACGCGCATCAAGGGCAAGAAGACGCTCGTTTCAATCCATCGCAACATACGCTCGATATAAGCTTTGTTTGTGTATTGATCGCCAGGACGGAAGAAACCGCCTGCATCGTAAGTCCACCAAGGAATGCCTGCAGCCTGCATTCCAAGGCCTGCCGTCAACTGCCTACGGAATGTCTCCCAGTCGTTCCCAACATCGCCACTCCACATTGCAGAACCATATCGCTGAATGCCAGGAAAACCACAACGGGTGAGAATCATCGGACGTTGACTGGTCTGCGAATACAAACCTTCGTAGACAGTCTTGTTCACCAACAACGGATAGACATTGCGAACCTCCTCCCCTGCCCATTTTCCGTCGTTTACTCGACGTCCCATCAAATCGTCGTTCTCAGGCTCTGTCGCATCTTGCCACCAAGCATCGATGCCGAGGGGCACCAAGCGCGCAGAAAAGTTCTTCCAATAAGCGGCTGCCGCATCAGGATTGAAGAAGTCAATCCAGTCTGTGCCTGGGATGTAATATTTGCTCGTCTGCATCTGTTTTCCTACCTCGGAGTTCTTATCAATCTTCGACCAAACGCTCACCATCAGCCGCATGTTCATGGCATGAAGACTATCCGTCAAAGCTTTCGGATCAGGATAATGGTCTTCGTCGAACTGCATTGCGTTCCATCCGTATTTCCCCCAATATTGCCAGTCTTGCACTAGCACATCGACAGGCAACTTTTCGCAGCGAAAGCGATTGGCAGTCTGAAGAATTTCATCGGAAGAATGAAAACGCTCGCGACAATGAATATAACCCAAACCCCAACGTGGCATCAAGGGAGCTTTGCCCGTCAGTTCACGATAGGCAGAGATAATCTCGTCGGCTGAACCTACAAACACAGTATAGTCCACAGCGTTTGCAACGGGCGAGCGGAAAACGGTTTCATCCTTTACCTTATTATAATATATGACAGGAGCATCGCCTTTGGAAAGTTCTGCCCTCAACACATGTTGACCAGTTTTCAGTCGCACGATTGTTGAGGTGGTGGGAGGCAACCACATATTCTGCATCTCAATGACGTTCTGTCCGTCAATCGAGAGGTTATGACGGCGTGCCATCTTTTGCCCCACATCCAGCAAAAGCGAATAATCGCCTTCTTCTGCAATGTCGATGGTGGCTTCAAAGATGTTGCGCTGCCGCACTTCCTGTTTGCCACCCTCCGTAGAAGTGACATTCACCACCTCTGTCTTGCCGCCCTCGTCCTGCAGATGCATTCTTACCTGATGCTCGCAAGGATTGAAATCAACAAGGCCGTAGTTGTTCCAAAGCAAGCCGTAGCCTTTGCTCGACAAGAGCATGGGAATGCTGATTTGCGTGTTTACCTGCGTCAGGCGACGAGACAGTCCACGCACATTGCTAAACCCATCTTGAAACTGTCCCAAGCCATACAGACGCTCATCCCTTTCGGAACGAAAAGCAAGTATGGCTTCCCTACCCCGCATCTGATGCGACGTTGCTGTAAAGACGGACTTCCCTTTTTGGTCTTTGATGACGACTGTTTGACGGGCATTATCAACATCAACCGTTATATCCTGACTTTTTACCTCGTCGTTTTTGACATAAAGCCAGTCAGGAAGGTCCGAAGGCTGTTTCTCTCGCCAATATTGTATTCTTACAGCATTGCGGGCTACCTTTCGAACATTCAGAGTGCCACCCGCGAAGGACATCTCGTCTGCCGACATCGAAAGCGAAAGCAAGGTTGTCAGGCAGAGAAAGAACAATCGTTTCGTCATATCTGTTTTTTCTGCGCAGTTCAGCATATTCTGCTTGCAAAGATATAAAAAAATCCCACACCTTTTTACAGATGTGGGAGATATTTTTTGCGCTTTATTTTATTCTTTTCCTAATATTCGTCTTCGTTGAAAAGAAAATCATCCTTTGTGGGATAGTCAGGCCAGATGTCTTCGATTGTTTCGTAGACTTCGCCTTCATCTTCCATTTCAGTCAGGTTCTCAATAACCTCGAGAGGTGCGCCGCTTCGAGTTGCGTAATCAATCAGTTCTTCTCGAGTTGCAGGCCAAGGTGCATCTTCCAATCTTGAAGCTAATTCCAGAGTCCAATACATAGTGTTTTTAGTGTTTTCTTTAGTGTTTTTTTCTTTTTGGTTTGCAAAGATACAACATTTTTTGAAACTGCAATCACTTTTTCCACAAAATTTCTTCTGTTCCTTGCAAAAAATTTAGGCGAAGGGCAAGAACATAGAAGTAATCGCTCAAACGATTGATGAATGCAAGTAGGCAAGCATCCACTTTTTCCGTAGAATTTAGTGTTAAAATGCGACGTTCTGCCCTACGACAGACTGTCCTGCATATATGAGCGAGAGCAGCAGCCCTGCAACCGCCTGGAAGCGTGAAACCTCGCCATTTAGGCAGTCCTTCGCTGGCTTTGTCGATATTGTTCTCCAGGCATGTTACGTCGTCAATCGTGATGACGATGGAAGGCACGTTTGGTGCTTCAGTTGCAAGCTGAGCACCTATCACGAAGAGACAGTTCTGGATGGAGATGAGGTTTGCCCTGTCATTCTGTTCATCCACATAAGTCAACAAGAGGCCGACCTGACTGTTCAGTTCATCGATGGTGCCGTAACTTTCCAGCCGCGCACAATCTTTAGAAACGCGTTTGCCTCCAACGAGGGAAGTCGTTCCTGCATCTCCGGTTTTAGTATAGACTTTCATTAGAAATTGACTTTATAGTATTGTTTGTTGTATTGTTTGTCGAAGAATGCTATGCCGAAGTCGTAGAGGTCGAAGCTGACGACGGAAGGAATGCTTTTGAACCACTCTCGATGGCGATGCAGGTTGTCGAGCAGGAGCACGGAATGTTCTCCCAGATGCTGCAAAGCCTCGTCGTCAGGCTTCCGAAGTAAGCACATGCTCGTCTGTTCTGGCCATCCACACAGAATCCTGGCACTTTTGCATCCGCTCTGCAAGTAGCGTTTCTCCAACCAAGCATCTTTGGGAAGGGTTACAGTCGAGGGCTGCAAATGGTTGGCCAGACGAAGCAAGAGATGCAAGCCTTTGCGATGACGGAAACGCTTCGAGAAGGGCAAAACCTTGTCGAGTTCCTTATACGCATAGTAAGGGTGACGCTCATAGATGACATCCGTGATGAAACGGAAGGCAAAAGGGCTGTGCACGCCGTAACCTTTGCGATGACGGAAACGGACCAGCCAAATGAGTGGATTTGTCACTTTTTGCATAACTTGAGCACAAAAATAAGCATATTTTCCGTAACTTTCAAGCTTAGACTGCATTTTTCTTGCAATTTCCTTTGCGGATATCGTGTAATAAATGTAAATTCGCTGCGAAAATGTACAGTTAACTTTTTTTATAAACCTTTAAATTAACAATTATGAAAAAGTTTTTTTCAATGGCAGCAGTTGCAGCAATGTTTTTAACAGCTTGCACAGGTAACAAGATCGCAGAAGATCTCGATTTCGAAAAGGCTACTCCCGAAGCAGTCGTAAGTGCTCTCGCAGAGAAGGTTCAAGCTGGTGACGCTACTGCTATCAGTGCTGCCCTCGAAACCGTTCAGACTCAGTTGAGCAAGCTTGTGGACGCAGGCAACATCGAGAAGGTTTCCGAGTATGCAGCCAAGATTAAGGCTTTCGTTGAAGAGAATGCCGAGGCTTTGAAGAACTTCAACATCGACGTTACTCCTCTGACAAAGGTCTTCGATCAGGTTGCTGCACTGCCAGGTGCTGCAGTTGATGAAGCTCAAAGTGCTGCAGAAGACGCTGTTGAAGGCGTTGTTGATGAAGCACAAGACGCTGTCGAAGGTGCCGTTGACGCAGCAACAGACGCAGTTAACGACGCAGTCGAGGCTGGCAAGAAGGCTGTAAACGATGCTGTAAGTGCAGGTCAGAAGGCCGTGAACGATGCTGCCAACGCTGGTGCTAAAGCTGTAGAAGATGGCAAAGCTAAGACAAATCAGGCTATTCAGGACGCAGCTGACAAGATTAAGCTCTAATCCGATTAGGCCATAAAAGAAGAAGCCGAGGGCATTGCTCTCGGCTTCTTTGTTTGTTGTCGGACTTACTCCATCGTAAGCTTACCATCTTTCGCATCAATAGTGATGGGACGATTGCGGTCAAGTCGGCCGGCAAGAAGTTCCTTCGAGA
This sequence comes from Bacteroidaceae bacterium, assembly GCA_017961145.1. Taxonomy (GTDB): domain Bacteria; phylum Bacteroidota; class Bacteroidia; order Bacteroidales; family Bacteroidaceae; genus Physcousia. The sequence goes on from JAGCXU010000041.1 coordinate 28,615, forward strand.
GGTCGTCGAGCAAGAGGTGTTGGATGGCTCGCTTGACGGGACGCGCACCGAAATCGGGGTCGTATCCTTCGTTGGCAAGCAAATCGATGGCTTCGTCGCTGATGTTGAGCGAGATGCCGTTTTGATTGAGCATCTTCTTGACGCTCTCCACCTGCAAGCGGACTATCTGCTTCACTTCGCCCCAGTTCAAGGGATGGAACACAATGATCTCGTCGATGCGGTTCAGGAACTCGGGACGAATGCCGCGTTGTACCAACATATCGCGCACATCTTGCTCACCCTTGTCCAGGTCGGCTCCAGTCAGGAGGTTGCTCGTCATGATGATGATGGTGTTCTTGAAGTTGACGGTACGGCCTTTAGAGTCGGTCAGTCGGCCATCGTCGAGCACTTGCAGCAAGGTATTGAAGACGTCTGGATGGGCTTTCTCTATCTCGTCGAAGAGCACAACCTGATAGGGTTTCCTTCGTACTGCTTCCGTAAGTTGTCCTCCCTCATCATAGCCGACGTATCCTGGAGGAGCACCAATCAGACGGGTCACGCTGAATTTCTCCTGATATTCGCTCATGTCGATACGCGTCATCATCGTCTCGTCGTCGAAGAGGTATTCTGCCAAAGCCTTCGCAAGCTCTGTCTTACCTACGCCAGTCGAGCCGAGGAAGATGAACGAGCCGATGGGGCGCTTCGGGTCTTGCAGGCCAGCACGGCTGCGTCGAACGGCGTTGCTGACAGCTGCGATGGCTTCTTCCTGACCGACGACACGCTTGTGCAGTTCTTCCTCAAGATGAAGGAGTTTCTCCGTTTCGCTCGTCTGCATCTTCGAGACGGGAATGCCGGTCCAACGACTTACGACGTCGGCAATATCATCGGCTGTGACCTCGTCGCGGAGCAATTTGTTGCTTACGGAAGAACTCTCCTTGAGTTGTTTCTCGAGTTCCGGGAGCTTTGAGTAGCGAATCTCTGCCACACGAGCGTAATCTCCGTCGCGTTCGGCCTGTTCGGCTTCCTGACGAAGCTTGCCGATTTGGTCCTTGACGGTTTGAATTTTGTCGGCTTGCTGCTTCTCGTTCTCCCATTGCTGCCGCATCTTGTTTTCCTGTTCGCGCAGGTCGGCAATCTCCTTCTCGATAGCAGACAACTTAGGGTCTTGCTTACTTTCTCGACGGATAGCCTCGCGTTCTATCTCCAACTGCTTCAGGCGGCGGCTGATTTCATCGAGTTCTTCAGGCACGGAGTCGCGCTCCATACGGAGCTTTGCAGCAGCCTCGTCCATGAGGTCGATTGCTTTATCTGGCAGGAAACGTTCGGTGATGTAGCGCTGCGAAAGCTGAACGGCAGCTATGACGGCATCGTCCTGGATGCGCACCTTGTGGTGGTTCTCGTAGCGCTCTTTCAAACCACGCAGGATGCTGATGCTGGAGAGCGTGTCGGGCTCGTCCACCATGACGGTCTGGAATCGACGCTCCAGGGCCTTGTCTTTCTCGAAATATTTCTGATACTCGTCAAGAGTGGTGGCACCGATGCTTCGCATTTCACCGCGGGCAAGCGCTGGTTTCAGGATGTTTGCGGCATCCATCGCACCCTCACCCTTGCCGGCTCCGACGAGTGTATGAATCTCATCGATGAAGAGGATGATACCGCCCTGACTCTCAGTCACTTCCTTCACGACACTCTTCAGTCGCTCCTCGAACTCGCCCTTATACATCGCACCTGCCACGAGCGCGCCCATATCGAGGCTGTAGAGTTGCTTGTTCTTCAGATTTTCGGGCACATCGCCACGCAAAATACGATGCGCAAGACCCTCCACAATGGCTGTCTTACCCGTGCCTGGCTCGCCAATCAGGATAGGATTGTTTTTTGTCCTTCGCGAGAGAATCTGCAGGACACGTCGTATCTCGTCATCACGGCCGATAACGGGGTCTAACTTCCCTGCCCTAGCCTCGTCAACAAGATTGCGGGCATACTTCTGCAGGCTCTTCTCTTCTGGTTGTTGATTTGGATTGTTCTGTATCATAATCTGAAATCTCCTTTCACCTACATTTTTACAAACATCGTGCCGCCCCGAACAACCGACAAAATGGCAGAAAGCACGACAAAATGACTTGGGCACGAGCAAGCAGTCATTTCCAACTTAGTGGCTGAAACCCCGATGAATAGGGCGTGGAACATTTTTTGCCCATCTGCAGACGATGCTGTTTCCACATTCCCACAATTCAGCAATTCACAACAATCCGTACACCGTACAACTCGTACAACGGTTTTCGAGAGAAGTGCAAAGACTATATATTATATATATTATAATTAAGTCATGTAATTGATTATATATAAATATATAGCGAACCTCGAATGTCTTTTTTTC
>JAGCXU010000042.1 GCA_017961145.1 Bacteroidaceae bacterium
GGAAATAATGAGGCTCAAGACCAAGGTAAGGACGGCTCTGAAAGAGATATAGTGCCAAACATTGGCTCCCGAAACTCCGAATTCGCCTAAGTATCTGAACAGGTAATAAAGCATATCTTTATGTTGTCCGTTTGTTGTGTTATATTGTTTTCTGTTGTGTCTTTATGATGACCTAGTGTGACGTTTGCGATTTACTAGTGTGACGTTTTCATATTAGGTTAAAGGCTTCGCGAATCACTTCGTGGTCGTCGAAGTGATGCTTCACGCCTTGGATGATCTGATAGTCTTCGTGACCTTTACCTGCAACGAGGATAACATCTCCTGGCTGGGCCATCGTGCAAGCCGTTCTGATGGCTTCTCTGCGGTCCACAATGCTGATGACATTCCTGCGTTGGCCTGCATCGAGACCAGCCAACATGTCGTTGATGATCTCCTGAGGGTCTTCGTTTCTGGGATTGTCACTCGTTATGATGACTTTGTCGCTATTCTTCACAGCCTCTTGAGCCATTAATGGACGCTTGCCTTTATCACGGTTTCCACCAGCTCCACAAACGGTCCAACACTTGCCTTTACCTTGCAAAACCTCGTTGATAGTAGTGAGAACATTGACGAGAGCATCAGGTGTGTGGGCATAGTCGACAATAGCCGTGACCCCTTCTCGCGAGCGAATCGCTTCGAAGCGACCGTTGACGGGTTTCTGCGAACTGAGCAAAACGAGAGCTTGTTGCGGCTCGACTCCCAGCATGACTGTAGCTCCGTAAACTGCCAACAAGTTGCTGACATTGAATCGGCCCACAAACTGAACGCTCACATCTCTGCCGTCGATCTCCAAATCCATTCCCTCGAAGCTCTCCTCCATAATGCGAGCCTTGAAGTCGGCTGCAGAGTGAAGAGAGTATGTCTTGACCTTCGCCTTGCAGTTTTGCACCATAACCATCCCATTTCGGTCATCCGCATTGATGATGGCGAAAGCGTCTGCCGGCAAAGCATCGAAGAAACCTTTCTTGGCATCGCGATAGTTCTCGAACGTTCCATGATAGTCAAGATGGTCGCGAGTCAGGTTGGTAAAGATGCCGCCACTAAAGACGAGACCTCCTATACGCTTCTGACTGACACTATGACTGCTGACTTCCATGAAAGCATAAGCACAGCCTTCATCTGCCATTCTGCCGAGCAATCGGTTCAAAGTAATTGGGTCAGGAGTCGTCACCTCTGTAGGAACTGGCTCTCCATCAATGTAGTTGCAGACAGTACTGCAAAGGCCACACTTATATCCATACTGGCGGAAGATGTTATAGAGCACGGTTGCGATGGTGGTTTTGCCATTCGTTCCAGTCACTCCGATGAGGTGCATCCTTTTGGTTGGGTCGCCAAAGAAGTGAGTCGCCAACGTTCCTACCACATCTTCTGTGTTGGGATAGACAAGATAGGTAACGTCTTCCTGAATCGTTTCAGGCAATTTCTCGCATACCACAACACTTGCACCAAGCTCGATTGCCTTTCCGATGAAGGTATGGCCATCAACTTGAGTGCCTCGCATAGCTACGAAAACTGCGTCTTTCTGGATGCGACGGCTATCTATCTCGATGCCTGTCACTTCCTTTTCGACACTACCCACAACCTTTTGTGGCTCGCAATCTTGTATGAGTTGTATAAGTTTCATTTCCTACATTATTTACTTTGGTGAAGCAGTTAGCGTGATCTGTTTTCCTTTGACTGCTATGGAACCGGCTGGAATATCTTGCTGCGTAATCTGACCACAACCGTTAATACGGACTCTCAAACCTCGCTTCTGCAAAGCGAAGACAGCATCCTTGGCACCCATTCCCGTCACATCAGGAACTTTATTCAAGGCCATCGTATCTTCTTCGGCCAGATTCAATTTCTTCTTCGACAAGCCCATGCCTTCCACGATGGCTTCTGCTCTACGCTTGCTTCCCTTCGTCACTTCCGGAATGAAGACAGAGTTCGTATCGGCAGCCGCAATCGCATTTCTCATCGAATCTCTCGACATAATAAACTGCGAGATTTCGCTAAAGACAGGACCACATTGTCCGCCACCAGAAGCAGGCAAACCTTTCTTCCTGATGCAAACAATGCAACTGTACTTAGGATCATCACTTGGGAAGTAGCCACAGAAGCTAACCATATACTTTCGACCTGCATAAGAACCATTCTCGCTGAATTGTGCAGTTCCTGTCTTGCCGCTTACCTTGAAGAGTTTGCCGCCATTGCCGGCTTTCTTGCCGAGTCCACCACTCACGACATGCTCCAGACAATACTGGATATCGCGAAGCGTGGAAGGTTTGCAAATACGCTCTTTGATGACTTCTGTCGGGAATTCGCGTATCACCATACCATCCTTGAGTTCTGCTTTCACAAAGCGAGGCTTCACCATCTTGCCGCCATTGGCAATCGCATTATAGAATGTAAGGGTGCTGATGGGAGGAAGCATTGTGACATATCCAATACTCATCCAAGGCAGGTCTGGTTTGCTCCAATAGCGACTCTTGTCTTTTGGATGCGGAACATAAGGCTCACCTTTACCAACGAAAGGAAGATTGAGAGGTATTCCGACACCTTCTCGATGCAATCCATCAACATAGGCAGATGGATTGTCGCAATATGCCTCATCGATGATAGTACTTACACCAATATTACTACTTTGGCCTAAGATATCCTCAACCTTAAGCATACCATAACCACCTCTGTTCCAGTTGTGGTCTTTCATCTTGCGACCATGCATGTTGACGATGCCTGGAGCACAATCCACAGTCTTGTTCAGTGTTATCTTTCCGTCTTCGAGAGCAACCATGATACTCGCCGTCTTGAACGTTGAACCTGGTTCCCAAAGGTCGCTAACGGCATTGTTCTTCATCTCGTAGTACTCGCCATCCTCGCCTCTAGTCAGGTTAACGATGGCTTTCACATCGCCAGTCTTGACTTCCATCACAACAGCAACACCAACCTCGCCATTAACCAATTCTTCCTTCAACTTGCTTCGAAGCGTTTTGTCGGCAAAGTCTTGAATGTTGATATCAATTGTCGTGAGGAGATCATGCCCGTTTTCTGCTTGCGTATCTATGATGGGAACCTGACGATTGCGAACCACAATGAAGTGCTTTGAACCAGGTTTTCCGCAAAGAATACTGTCGAAACTCAACTCCAAGCCACATTTAGGCTGGCTGCTTGTGTCGTTATAAAGCTCGCCAATTGTGCGACTAGCCAGACCACCATAAGGTTTGAGGCGAAGCAGCATCTCGTCGGCATGGAAACCGCTGCGGTACATACTCTCTTTCAAGAAAGGCAATTCCTTGCAAGCACGATACTGAACATAGGTTGCCAACTTCGGATAGATGCGCCAAGAATACTTGCCGCGAGCCTTGCCTTGAAGCAAACGTTGGCGGAACCAGTCTGCATCGCGATCAGGGAAAATGCGGGCCAAACCTTCAACAATGCTGTCGAGCTTCTGAACAAATGTCGTGTCGCGATATTCTCGCGTCTTTCTTTCTATCGTCGAATCAGGATCATGTACGGCAAAGTCCATGTAGAGAGCGTACTTGGGGACAGTTCCAGAGAGAACTTGACGGTCGCAAGAAAGGATATTACCGCGATTGGCAGGAATCTTTGCAGTCTTGCTGTTGCGTCCCACCTCCTTCCAGTAGTCGCTTTCCGGTGGCAGCATCGTATAGAGAGCCTTGCCCAGAATATACATTCCGGCCAGACACATCAAGACGAAGATAACGATGTATCGTCTGGGAGCTTTATCTTTGCCTGTTTGCATAATCTCTTATCCCTATTCCTTCACGTTGATAATGAATGGTGCAACCTTGCTTGGAGCGAGTGTGCTGTCGCCTTGTTCGCGAAGCTTTTGCTCGAGTTGGCTTTGGCGACAGAGTTGTGTGAGCTCGCTCACTCGGGTGATGCTTCTGTAGCGCCAGTCCTTTAGTTCTGCTTCGAGTTCGTTTTCCTTCATCATCTCGACTTGAGCCTGGTAGCCATTCGTGATGTAGAGGAATATTCCAGCCAAGACGAGAAGCAGCATCTTCCATTGGCTGAGGAACCATCGGGGAGCGGCATCCAGCATCTGACGGATGTTGGCTGCAGTCAGTTCGTCAACTTCATCGTCGTCACTCACCAGCGAACGCATCAGCTTTTCCTTATTGCTGACTTGTTCTTGAGCCACTTCAACCTCTTGAGTTTCCTGCTCCTGAACCTCTTGTACTTCTTCTTGGAGCTCCTCGAAGTTATCTATTTCTATCTCTGCCATAGGTTACAATTCTCTTTTTCTTGCTACTCGAAGTTTTGCCGAACGGCTTCGAGGATTGCTTTCCTGCTCTTCAATGCTTGGAGTGATGACACTCCTGTTGACAGCTTCGAGCGGAGCGTCGCTGCGACCAAAGACATCGGTCTCAACTTTTCCTTCTGCATTGCCGGCTCTGATGACGTTCTTCACCATACGGTCTTCGAGAGAATGATAGGTGAGAACACTCAATCTGCCACCCGGCTTGAGTATTTCCGTGGCAGCGCCAAGCATTTGCCTCAAAGCAACCATCTCGCCGTTCACCTCTATTCGGAGTGCCTGAAAGACACGAGCCAAATCTTTCTTCTCGCGATCATATGCCTTTGCGGGCTTACTGTCGCGAGCCATCAAAGGCTTCAGCACCTCCACCAGTTCTGTCGTTGTGGTGATGGGCTTCTGCTGACGAGCCTTGACGATGGCGGCAGCAATACGGCGGCTGTTCTTCAGTTCTCCGTAGAGGTAGAAGATGTCGGCCAGCTGTTCTTCGCTATACTCCGCCACGATGCGTTCTGCATTGAGACTGGCCTTACGGTTCATTCGCATATCGAGCGGAGCATCGAAACGAAAGCTGAAGCCTCGTTCTTCTTCGTCGAGATGATGACTGCTCACTCCCAAGTCGGCAAGAATGCCATCCACCTGCTCATGCCCATAGTAGAGCATCCAGTTCTTCAGGAAACGGAAATTGCTGCGAACGAAAGTGAAGTTTCCCTCGCCTTCCAGTTCGCTTGCATTCTTCATCGCGTCCTCGTCTTGGTCAAAGCTGTAGAGGTGTCCAGAGCCTTTCAGGCGTCGCAGAATCTCTCGGCTGTGACCACCGCCACCGAATGTGAGGTCCGCATATATGCCTCCAGACCGGATATCCAGTCCGTCAACAGTCTCTTGCAAGAGTACCGGCACATGATATTCCTCACATTTCGCGTACATTACATATTATATATATAATTATGTATTATCGTCTTTCATCATATCCTCCAGGATGTTCGCCACTTCTTCGGGATTGCTGAGCAGTCCTTCGGCAGCCTGGCGACTCCAGATTTCGATGGTGTCGTCAACTCCTATGAACCGCACATCGCTCTTTATGCCGGCATGTTCCATGTATCGGCGAGGGATGAGGATACGTCCGCCACTGTCGAGGGTGATGTTTTCTGCATCGGCAGTGAAGAGACGCAGGCCTTGCCGCTGATGGCGGTCGAAAGGATTGGTGCGGGCTCTGACGGAGTTGACCTGAGCGTCCCACACACTTTTGGGGTAGAGCACAAGACAGTTCTCGAAGATGTCGCGACGCAACACCAGTCCTTCCTCCTCTTCTTTCTGAAGGATCTTGCGGAAGACACTGGGCACGAAAACACGTCCCTTCTCGTCTGTTTTGGCATCTATGCTTCCTGTAAATCTCATCGATTCTAGGCTTTTATTGCATTTTCTGCTGCAAAGATATAAAATTCCCCACAATTCCCCACAAATTATTTAAACTTTTTTTTCTTAGCAAGTTAGCCTATATTGTTGATAACTTGCCGATGTGTTTGCCCTCCACCCACGCGGAAGCCTATAAACAAAGGGGTTTCAGCACATTACGCAGCCCTACGATATGTTGTTGAAAACTTTTTTCGTGACTTTACAAAATGGTGGGGGAAAAATAACGAAAGATGCCCTTTTTGCAGAAAAAAGCCAAGGTTTCGGCAGAAGAGTTTTGACTTTTTGACAAAAAAGAGCCGCCTCGCCCTTATGGACGAAGCGGCTTTCGATTGTATCTGTTTCCCTTGCCTTTGGGAAAGGCTGGGGAGTGAAACGATTACTGACCTGCCATGATGTTCAGGACTGCTACGAAGTCTGCAATAGAAACTTCCTTATCACCGTTCACATCAGGATCGCCGGGAACTTCCTGACCTGCCATTGCGTTCAGGACTGCCACAGCATCCGCGATGGTTACGGAACCGTCGAGGTTCACGTCGCCCTTCTGGCAGATAGCAGCATAGCCATAGTACAAGCTACCATTAACGACGATGCCCTTCTTGCTGGAATCGAACGTACCGCCCTCTGGTTTTGCGATTATCATGCCTGTGCCGAGAGTCAAACCTTTGACGATGAGAATTCTAGCATCCGAGGACGAATTTGGATTGAATGCCAATACGCCCTTTTCAATTACAAGATTATTTGTACTACCACCAACTGCTCTATAACCTGTGAACTCGAACTTCGGGCCGTTGAGGGTGCTGGTATAGGTGCTGCCGCTGTCGTACAAATAGATACCAAAGCCGTCTTCTGCTGTCAGTTCGCCCTTGACGGAGCCATTGCCGCTGAAAGAAGTGGAGTTCTTCATCTTGAAGACATCATCAACGACCCTGAAGTGGTTCTCGCCCTCGATGGCAATATTCAGTCCTTCGATGCCATAATTGTATACACCCTCGGAGACGTCGGGGTCATCTATATCTGCTTCGGTGATTGTCAAGCGCTTAATACTGGGGTCGTACTTGAACGTACCGCCGTCGCGGAGGATGTCGTCCTTGTTGTAGCTGTTGACATCCACATCGCAGACAGCCAGGTCGTACTTCTCAACCTTCTGGATGACAACGTTCTGAGCAACTGCGCCGTTTACCTCAACACGCTTGTTCGTTGAGTTGAAAGCAGCCTTGAAGGGTTCAACGATGGTCTGACCATCGTTAAGGGTAAGGGCCTTGAGACAGGAGATTTGCTTGGCCTTGACGACAGCATTGCCGCCAACAATAAGTTCTTTGGCATCGTTATTAGAGCCAATGCCAAAGGTAGTCGCCTCGAGTGTCAGGTCGCCCTTCACTGTGATGGTACTTCCATCTATTCCGTACACATTGTCCCGCCTTCCGCCTGAAACACTGAGTGTGCCGCTGCCATCGAAAGTGACGTTGCTGTTTCGCAGCCAAAGGCCAGCAAAGGGAGTCGAGCCAGCGATAGTATTATTGCCCTGCACCCAGACGTTGAGTGTCGTACCGCCATTGGTGGTAATGATGCCGTCGTTGGTGGTGCTGCCTGCGCTGTAGTCTATCTTGGCATTATTGAGCGTCAGCGTCTTGGTTGAGGGAACATAGCCAACACTCTGTGTGCCGCTGCTGATATACTTGCTACCGACGTAGATTTGAGTATCTGCACCATTTACTCGATTGAGTTGCTTGCCGCAAACATAAATAGGCAATGCTTCCTTGATGGAGCCGAACTCAACAACGCCCTTCCTGATGTCACCACCGTTGACTTCTATGCGCTTGTCTGCCTCGTCGAAGTAGCAGCCATTGCTCGTCGAATGCCAGAAATCCATATTGTTCAGCGTTAGGGATGCCAAGTTATAGATGGCGCCATTGGTACTTTCAAAATGATAGCCATAGCTGTCGCTCGTGGCCTTCTTCAGCGTGAGCACATCACTACCACTACCATAGTAGCCGTACTTGGCTCCAACAGCACCGAGGTAGCCAGTCATGTCAACGGTAACGTTGATTCCACCGCGCGTCGTGATGCCCGAAGCGTTAGTCGAAGTAAGGTACAAGCGCGCGTTATCAGACGTGAAGGTCGTGTTACTAAAGATATCTACGGCATCTGTTTTTGCTGTCAGACGGTTGTCACCTATTGTCTTGATGGTAATGTCACCTGCTCCGGAAGTCGTCTTAATGGCATTAACATCGTCGGCTGTCACATCCATTGTCACGCCGTTGAGTGTCAGCGTCTTCGTACTGGTGTCATACTTCACAGTACCAGAGGTGATATACTGATTGCGAATATCCTCATAATTTCTATGATTTACCTGTGTGCCGGCAACATAGAGAGGATAATATGTGAATTGGTTCTTGCTTTTAAACCATGTACCATCGGAGGGGCCATTGCTTGACGATGCTATTGCATCGTTGTAATATACTTTGCCTTCTTTAATCCATGTGTGAGGCGACCATATGTCCATGTCATCGAGAACAATTTGGGGCACAGAGACATTTGACCTTCCGCCGAGGAACTTATAGACAGAATTATCGTTGTACTTCTTCAATATCAACTTGCAATTGCTGCTGCCGTAGACACCATCTTTTTCGGTCGTACATGTTGCTTGGAACTCGGGCATGCAAACTTCAAGATTAGTACTACCGTAATTGAGATAAACGGGCGTGTAAGCAGAAGATTTGATGATTACCTTTCCATCACTGTTCAATGTCGTATTACCGTACAAGTCCATCGTATAGCCAGAAGACGAGATTGTACCGCCACCGACGAAATTGATAGTCATGTCTCCATGAGTGTCAAGATCTGCGCCATCGATATTGACGTTGGTAAGTGTCAAAGTTTTTGTCGAGCTGCTGTATTGGGCAGTACCCGATGCTGAAGAGGCACCCGTATCACTTGTGCTCAACGTTCCAGTATAGGTGGTTGGCACATTGTAGCTACCAATGGTGGCAGAACAATAAATTGAAGCAGTTTGCACTGCAGAACCATTCTGCATCACAGTACCTGACGAAATTGATTGGTTTGCATCAAGTGCTGACCCATAAAGACCGATGCCTCCGCTGAAGCCTTGAATGCCAGCCTTGCCCGAGCCACCTGTTGCCGTAATTTGACTGAAATAAATATTGAAAGTAGCACTTAAAGCTGTACCGAATACGGCAATTTCATTAGCAGCTGTAGCAGTGATACGATTACCATAAACAGAGAGCCTGCTGTTAGTGATGATGGCTCGCCCACCATTTGTAGCTGAAATTTTTACAACGGGAGCCTTCTCATTTTGATAACCTGATAACGATGTCGCCCCTCTCAAGTATAAACCTGAATAAGCAGCGGTACCAGTGGTTGTGGTAATGGTCGCAGAGCCTGAGAAAAATATCGACAGGCCATCAATGTTGCTGTTTATACAATCACCTGAATAATTGATGACAGTTCCATCACCAATTATCAGATATTTTTTCGAGGGATTATAACTCACCTTACCCGCTGTAATAGCTGCACTGGTGATGTTCGACGCATTAGCATCTGTGACCTGCACGCCTCCCACCCAAAGGTCGTAAGCTTCCGCCCAAGCTTGTGTGCTGCTGAGCAGCGCTGCAAGCATTAACAATGGAGTAATTAATTTCTTCATAGTCGTATAATTTTAGGGTTAAACTTTATTAATACATTATATGTTATTAAACTTCGCTCCGTAAAATTACGGTTTCTTTCACAAACAAAACCCTTTTCCCTGTTAATTTTTGTTAACAGAGATAAAAAAAGGTATAAAAGTACAAAAAGGGAAAGGCTCAGACGTATTCGAGTGTCAGGAACTTGTCGGGAGAGAAGACAAATTGTGCCGTCTGGAGCAAATCGTCGGGTGTGATGGCATCAAGCCGCTCGAAGAGCTGTTCTTTGGAGAGCGTTTTGCCGTAATGGAGGAAACGCTTTGCCATGCCGATGGCTACGTTTTCGAAGTTATCGTAGGAGATGCCTATCTGCCCTTTCAACTGCCGACGGGCAGCATCGAGGGTGCGTTGGGGCATCGGTTTGTCGGTCAGTCGGGCCAGTTCCTGAAGGACGAGTCGGCGGCAACGGGCTCTGTCCTTTGCGTCGCAACCGTAATAGACGGACCAGAAGCCCGTGTCGGTATAAGCCACGCAATTGCTCTCGACGGTATATACAAGACCGTTCCGCTCGCGGAGGGCAAGGTTCAGCCGGCTGCTCATGGCCGGTCCGCCCAGGAGATTGCTGAGGAAATAAAGATGAAGCTGCCGGGGATCTGTGGCTGCGAAGGCTGGTGCTCCAATCACCACATGTGCCTGATGCGTGTCTTTCTTGTGGGTATAATGCGAGTACTCCCGTGGTGGTACTGGAGTACTCCCGTGGTGGTACTGGAGTTTTCCCGTGGTGGTACTGAGATCGTAACGTGCCATGTTTTTCTCCACACCACGGAGCACTTTCTCGGGTTCCACATTTCCCAGGACATAAAGCACCATCCTTTCGGGATGATAGAGGCGACGGGCAAACTGCTTCATGTGGTCAGAACGGAAGGTTCGGAGCGTTTCGGCATCGCCCAAGATGGTTCGTCCGAGGGGATGGGCAGGGAAAAGAAGGCTCTCGAACTCGTCGAAAATAAGTTCCGAAGGCTGGTCCTGGTAGCTCTCAATCTCGTCGATGACGACCTCTACCTCGCGGTTCATCTCTTCCTGCGGATAGGTGCTGCTGAGGGTAATGTCGAGCAAAAGGTCGATGGCGCAAGCGACGTGCTCGCGAAGGCAAGTGCAATAATAGACCGTCTCCTCTTTCCCCGTGAAGGCATTCAGTTCGCCTCCCACTCGCTCCATAGCGGAAATGACCTGCCGAGCCGAGCGACGAGAGGTCCCCTTGAACGACATGTGTTCGGTGAAATGTGCCAATCCGCTCTCGGAGGGCAGTTCGTGACGAGTCCCGGCATCAATGGCGATGCCCAGATACACCACATCCGTTTGCCCTGGAGCACAGACGACGCGAAGACCTTGAGGAAGTGTGTAGGTTGTGAACATTTTTATAACAAGAAAGCGGGAAGCATCATTGCTCCCCGCCTTCCACTCATATAAATCTTTGACTACAGACTACGGACTACAGACCACAGAATGTCGGTTGTCAGTTGTCGTTCGTCGGTTGTCTGTCTGACTTAGTTCTTGAAGAAATCCTTTACGGCCTCGTTGGGAACCATTTGCTCGTCGAAAGTATAGGAGCCCGTCTGAGGGTTCTTCACCATCTTGATAACCTTGGTGTATGAACGGCCATCGTTCTTACCCGTTTGAAGGGTTGCGACTGTTTTCTTTGCCATAGTTTAAAATATTTTTGACTACAGACAACAGACCACAGACTACAGAATGTCGGTTGTCGGTTGTCGCTTGTCCGTTGTCTTTTTACTTGATTTCCTTGTGAACAGTCATCTTCTTCAAGATGGGGTTGTACTTCTTAAGCTCAAGACGCTCGGGAGTATTCTTCCTGTTCTTCGTGGTGATGTAGCGAGATGTACCGGGCAGACCGCTCTGCTTCATCTCTGTGCATTCCAGAATCACCTGGACTCTGTTACCTTTAACTTTCTTTGCCATAGTTTCTGAATGTTTAGCGGTTAACCGATTACACGAATATCCTTCCAATCACAATAACCCTGAGCCACGGCATTCTTGAGAGCGGCATCGAGTCCAACTTTATTAATATAGCGCAAACCGGAAGCGCTGATGTTCAGACTGATCCAGCAGTCCTCTTCTACATAGTAGAACTTCTTGGTGAACAGGTTCACGTCGAAAGTCCTCTTCGTGCGACGCTTAGAGTGTGACACGTTGTTGCCAATCATGGCCTTCTTACCGGTAATTTGACAAATCTTAGACATTTCTAATCTTCTCTTTTTAGTCTATTCCAATAGACGACTTTTTCCAAACCGGCTGCAAAGGTACGACATTTTTTCATTCCACCAAGCATTTTCCCACCTTTTTTCTTATTTATTATGTGTTTTTTACAGAAAAGGGCTTCCATTCGTCACGCCAACGGACGACAGGCTTGCCGCCTTCGAACTCTATTGGCAGCCAGATGTAGCGGGCATCGCTAGGATGTTGAGGACGCCAGATGTCGGCCATGAAGATGTATTGAGGATTATTTACTGACCGTTGCCCTCCGTCTGTTGTCTGTTGTCCGTTGTCTGTTGTCCGTCGTCCGTTGTCTGTTGTCAAAATGAACGTGCTTTGGCCGCCGAAGGTCAGATCAGCCTTCGGACCGCGGCAAGGATTGGGATGTTGCGTCCAAGGTCCCCAAATGCTGGGCGCAGAAAACATGCGGGCTTCGTTGGGAGCCCAACCCGTACAGCCGGAAGTAATCATCCAGTAAGTGCCCTCGTGCTTGAAGATGGCTGGCGCTTCGTTGTGTCCCGCAGGTGCCACTCGCGTGTAGCGACCTGTGTGGTGGAGGTAGTCGCCGGTCAGTTCGGCAATGTGGAGCGTCAGGTTCTCCTCTGAGCTGAAGATGTGATAAGCCTTTCCGTCGTCATCGACATAGAGCGTCATGTCGCGCGACATCTGTCCTGTGCCGAAATCGCGCTTCACGAACAGTCCCTCGCCCACAGCCTTGAGCCAGGCAGGTGTCCATTGTTCCTTGAAGTTGGCGGCATTCAGGGTATCGACGGTGGCTAATTCCTTTTCTCCGAACTCAACAGGCCACGTACCGGCATTGGCTCGCTGAGAATAAAGGAAACGAAATGGCCCCTCGGGACGGTCGCTGACGGCCACACCATAGCGGGCAGCATTATAGCCACGTCCCTTCAGTTCCAAATGGAACCACATGCAGAACTTCTTTGTCAAAGGATTAAAGATAACCTTCGGACGCTCCAGGACACAGCCACGCTCAATGTCGGAACCCCTTTCGTCGCTCACGCTCAAAGCCACCCCGCAATAGCGCCAGTTGAGGAGGTCGGTGGAAGCATAACAGGTGACACCCACCAATGCATTGGAAGTATGGTCCGACTTGTGTTCGCCATACCAATAGAAGGTGTCGCCATACTTCAGGATGCCGCCACCATGAGCGTTGATGTGCGTGCCGTTATTGTCGGGCCAAAGTTCGCCGCTACGGATGGTCTGCCTCTCGCTTTGTCCCATCAATGGCAAAGCCAGCAGAAGTGTCAGGAGTAAAAGTGTCTGTTTCATCGTGTCTCTTCATTGTGTTTCGTGAGTGCAAAGATACAAATAAATTCTCTCTCCACCTTTCTTTCTTCATTTTTTTTCGTAACTTTGTCCCACAAAAACTATCAATATTATGCGAAACCGTATTCTTGCTCTTCTGCTGACAGCCATCTGCTTACGGCCGTCTGTTCACGCGGAAGACTACGTAGTGACGTCACCCGACGAAACGCTGAAAGCGACCATCTCGCTTACGGACGGAAAGCTCTCCTACACCGTCGCTCGCGACAACAGAACCCTCGTCAATGAGTCACCCCTCGGACTGAAAATCTCGTCTGCCGACTTCTCGGAAGGCATCGAGCTGGTGGAAGTGGACAGCAGTTCCATCGATGACAGCTACACGCTTCCCGTAGGAAAACGCAGCCACTATCGCGACCATTGCAACATGCTCTCCATCACTACGCAAAAGGGAACATGGTGGATGACAGTCGTGTTCCGAGTCTACGACGACGGCTTTGCCTTCCGATACATTTTGCCCAAACACGGGCACTCGTTTGGCTACCTTACCGAAGAACTGAGCCGAATCCGCGTGGCCAATTGGAGACGATGTACTGCCTGTCAGTTCATCGGCAACAGTGGCGGCAACGACCCCAACTACCCATACGAAGGGCTCTACACACAATTCACCAACTGGCAGACTCTCCGCAAAACAGGCGATGCACGATACAACTCCCCTACCCTTGTCTACAACGGTACCGACTATCTGCTCATTTCGGAAGCAGACTGTCGTAGTTTCTTCTGCACCTCTCTCACCAAAGCTGAGGAACAAGTGGGCGAGTTCTCCTACAGTTGGACAGGTGCAACAAAGGACTATGCCACAGAAAAAACGTATCGCATCTACTGCACAATGCCTTTCTATACTCCCTGGCGAATGGTGGTTTGCGGCTCTCCAAAGACCATCTTCGAAACAACAATGACCGAGAACCTTTGCCCTCCAACCGAGATGACCGACTTGAGTTGGATAAAGCCAGGAGTGGCAGCTTGGTATTGGGGTGGTTCGGATGGCGGAAAAGGCGAAGTGAAAGATGCTTACGGCGGCCTTCGTCAAGGCGAGTGGGCACATTGCGAACTGTCTGCTGATATGGGCTGGCCCTACTATCTCATCGATGCGGGTTGGAGTTCGTCGTGGTTCCCATCGTTCGTCAATGATGCCAACGAGAAAGGTGTGGACTGTCTGCTTTGGGGAGACTCAAGACTCATCTATAGTCAGGACTTTTCGAACGACAAGATGGAAGCCACCCTGAGGAAATGGCAAAGTTGGGGCATCAAAGGCATCAAAGTAGACTTCTGGGAAGACGACTCGAAGGAATCCATGACACGAATAGAGAACCTCTACAAGTTGGCAGCAAAATACAAAATGCTCGTCAACTTACACGGCTGCACCCGTCCCTCAGGCCTTCGCCGCACCTATCCCCATATCATGACGCAGGAAGGCATCTATGGTGGTGAACAACAGTTCTGGAATCCAAAGAAAAACTCTACCCAGCACCACCTCGATGTGCTCTTTACCCGAAATGTGGTCGGTGCTATGGACTTCACGCCAGGCGACTTCGCAACTTGGCGAGGTAGCTTGCTCACGCAAAGAAGTCAAGGACATCACCTCGCCTTGACAACCCTCTTCGAGAGTGGCATCGTGCACATAGCCGAAGCACCTCAAAACCTGCAGTACTTCGTTGCTCGCGACATCATGAAACGACTGCCTGCAGCTTGGGACGAGAGTCTGCTTCTGGAAGGCAACCCGACATCGTATGCCACTGTTGCCAGAAGGAAAGGCAACGATTGGTGGGTGTCGGGCATCAGCGTCAATGAGCGTACTTGCCGCATAAAACTTGATTTCCTGGAAGAGGAAACGACCTACACGGCCTACATCTATCGCGACGGCTCTTGCCGCTCCGACCTGAAGTTCGAGAAGAAAGAGGTCACTAAGGACCGCACACTCAACATCAAAGAAATAAGTGAAGGCGGATTCCTTGTACAGATATCTCCCGATGGCAATCTCGACGTGCCTCTGGAACGCACAACATATGAAGCAGAAGCCACTACAAACACATTGACTGGCAGTACAAAACGCAAAAACTATGATGCGCTCCATGCCTCGGGAGGCATCTTCGTCGGCGACCTCGGAAATGGTGGCAAGATTCAGTTCAACCGCATCAAAGCAACCCACGATGGCGAATACATCCTGACCATCTACTACATCTCGCGAGACACTCGTCCGGCTAAACTCTTCGTCAACGATGTGCAGATTGGCGATACTATCTTCTACAAAGACAACGGCGATTGCACAGGTACGTGGGACCCAGAGGGAATGGGTTGGAAGATGTTCCCCATCACCCTGAAAAAGGGCTCTGCCAACACCATCACCATTCAGGCATTCGACAATCTTTGGGCACCTAACTTCGACCGCATCACAATCCATCCTGTCCTCTCCGACGAAGAGGCAACAAGCATCAACGAAATTGAAGACAAGAAAGAAGAAGCAAAAAATGATGCTTACAGCTACTCGCTCGACGGTAAGAAGTTGGCAAACATTCCCTCGAAAGGACTATATATAAGTAATAGAAAGAAAATACTGAAACTATGAAATACTTCGTTCTGCTAACATTGCTTGGCTGGTCTTCCCTAAGCATAGCTCAAACTACGAAAGATGCCTGCACTAGCATTATGGTGGGCAAGAACGCATCTACCGACGGCTCGGTCATGACGAGCCACACTTGCGACTCGTGGTACAGAACATGGATGAGCATCGAACCCGCTAAGGACTATCCTCGCGACACTATCATGAACATCTACGAAGGACTGATGCATACCGAATACGCCAACGACATGACAGGCGTCAAAGTAAAGGGAACAATTCCTCAGGCTCGACATACTTATCGCTTCCTCAACACGGCTTACCCTTGTCTGAACGAAAAGCAACTGGCAATGGGCGAAACAACCATTAGCGGGCGCGACACTTTGCAGAACAAGAAGGGCCTCTTCATGATTGAGGAACTGCAACGCGTTGCCTTACAACGTTGCACGACAGCACGTCAAGCAATACGACTGATGGGTAGTCTCATCAAGGAATATGGTTACGGCGACAGCGGCGAATGCCTCACCATAGCCGACCAGAACGAAGTCTGGATATTCGAAGTGTTTGGCGAGGGACCGAAGAACATCGGGGGTGTTTGGGCTGCTCAACGCATTCCCGACGATGAAGTTGCTGTCAGCGCGAACATCTCCAGAATTGGTAAGATTGACCCAAGCAACACCGATTATTTCATGACATCTGACAATGTCTTTTCCGTTGCCAAACAACTAAACCTTTGGGACGGCAAAGAGGAATTCTCATTTTGGAAGGCTTACTCGGGCGGCAACTATTTTAACGAGCCGAAGAACTACAGTGTGCGCGAACTTTTCATCATGCAGCAGCTGGCTCCCGATGCCAATTTTACCGATGAAATGGACGAATTACCACTCTCGGTGAAACCAAAAGAGAAGGTTTCTGTCGAAAGGGTTTCGAAACTTCTTGGTTCTTATTATGAAGGAACGGAACTGAGTCTGTCAAACAAAATAGACTCCCTCTCGAAGGGCAACAGCGAGGTGAAACTCAAAGGAGGCAAACCACTCATTAGCAACCCATGGATGCGTCCCGATGAAATTCGACGCTATGCAGGCTTGCTCAACGACAGCACGATGGCAAACATCCGCACCGTCAGCGTGTCGTGGTGTGCCTATAGTACTGTCATTCAACTGCGTTCGTGGATGCCCAACGAGATTGGTGGCGTGGCGTGGATTGCACTCGACAACCCAGGACAATCGCCTCGCTTCCCTGTCTTTAGTGGGAATACCGAGTTACCTATGATGCTCGGTGTATGTGGTCAGCATCGTAAACGCGACGATGCAGCACTCTGGCACTACCGCGAAGCAAACCGTATTTCCTCGATGAAATGGGGACAAACGCGCGAATCACTACAATCTGCGCAACAATATTTCCTCGACAAAGCGCAACGAGAACAACCATTCGTGGAACAGACTTGGTGGAACACAGAAGAGAAGAAAAGAACAACCTTCCTTAACGGCTACACCGCCGACTTCTTCAACGCTACCATCGGACGCTGGGATGATCTTGCCAAAAAGTATTGGAGACAGTTCTGGTCGGGCTTCTAACATACCATCAAAAGAATATGAAAACCACCCACTTCTTCGCCATCCTTATTCTCTTTTGCGCGGCAAACAGTCTTTGGGCGCGCAACATCAGTGCCGACCTAGGGAATTGGAAGATTATCTACGATACAAAAACTTGTGCGTTTACCTACGAGCACCAAGGCAGAATTGTCCTGTCAAACTCGCAACCAGAGGCTTCGTATCGTATCGCAGGCAAGAGCATCGAGGTCCGTTCGACAGACTTCGACAAAGTCAATCTTGAAAAAAGAAACGATACCCTTTGCTTTGTCTTTTCACAAAAAAAGGACGATTCTATCGAAAAAACTGTTTCTTTTTCGCTCTACGAAGATGCACTCTTGACACGCTTGACTTTAACTGCCAAGAAAGAGTTCTCGTCCAACTACTTAGCACCCATCTGTATCACAACAGCACAACAAATTGAAGGCAACGAATGCCGAATGCTAAAAGTACCTTTCGACAATGACGACTTTGTGCGCTATCACTACTTCCGCCTCGACACAACTATGCTCAGCTACGAAGTCACGGCCATCTTCGATGGTGTAAGCAGACATGGCATCATTCTTGGAAGTCTTGACCACGACCATTGGAAGAGTGGCATCGAGGTCAAAGGCGAAAATGACAATACCATATCAAAACTCAAGGTCTATAGTGGCGTCAGCACTAAGGAAACGAGAGACATCCTGCCCCATGGTTCGCTCGCAGGGAAAGAGGTAAGTAGTGCAACTTTCATTATAGCAGAAACCGATGATTGGCGCGATGGAATGGAACTTTTTGCATCTGCTTGCAATGCCCGTCAACCAGGTCGAAACACTTGGCAAGGTGGCACTCCTATCGGCTGGCAAAGTTGGGGTGTGATGGCGACTAAGAATAACTTCAACGTCGATATGGAAGTTGCCGATTTCTTTGCAGAAACTTTGCGAAAGGCAGGCTTTGCAGGCGAAAATAATCTGCAGATAATGAGCATTGATGCTTGGGACAACTTGAACAACTCTGAACGACGACGCTTGACTAATCACTGCGCTGAGCAAGGCCAGATTGCCGGTATCTACAGAAGTCCCTTTAGTCTTTGGTGGGGAAGCGAGAACGACCTGAAAAAGAAACTCTTTGATGGTTGCACATACACCGCTCAAGAATGTGTTCTTACAGCTAATGGCAAGCCAATCAAGTATGATGGAGCATTCTGTCTTGACCCTACACACCCAGCTGTCAAGGAAAAGATAACGCGTGAGATGGAAGAGGCAAGGCAGCAAGGATTCCGATATGTGAAGGTTGACTTTATCTGCGACGGTATTATCCAAGCCGACCGTTACTACAATCCGAAGGTAAGGACAGCGGTAGAAGCCTACAATGAGGGTATGACACACTTCGCAGAACAATGTTATTGCACCGACGGAACACCAATGTTCATTGCCCTTAGCATCGCTCCAATCTTCCCTTATCAATATGGCAACTCACGCCGAATCGCTTGCGATACATGGGGCAAGATAAATCATTCAGAATACGCTATGAATGCGATTTGCGGCGGTTGGTGGACTAACGGCTTTTACCAACGCAATGACCCTGACCATATTGTTCTTGTCGGCAACGACAAGGTGAAGGAGACCGAGGGCGAGAACCGTGCAAGACTGACAACAGGCATTGCAAGCGGCATGCTACTTTTGGCTGACAACTTTGACCTAAACGATGATAAGACAGGATGCGGAAATCCAATGCTCTCTTATGAGAGAGCTGCCATTCTGCTATGTAATAAAGAAATCAACAACCTCGCAAAGAAAGTTAAGCACTCCTTCCGTCCTGTCTTCGGCTATCGTCCCTTCGACGGGAAAGCGAAGAGCGCAGACAACTTTATCGTCTATAAAGACGGAGAGGATACTTACCTTGCCATCATTAACTATGCTGACAATATCTTGGAAGGCACCATTTCTTTCGATTCCACCGGATTATCTGGCACTTGTTCCATCAAAGAACTATGGACGGGAAAGGAACAGCAACAGGCAACAATCCTTCCCTACTCTGTTCCTGCCAAAGATGCTCGCATTTATCACCTGAAACAAACTCCATAACTTGACTTACTTAACACCTTTATATTATGAAAAGATTACATTTCATCGTATTTTTTGCCTCTTTGGCATTCAACTTGCAAGCCAAGACAACTTACATCCCCACGTACTTCAACAGGATTATTCTCATCGAAGATGGGCAACTCGACTCCTTGGCAAACCATCAACAAATGTTGCAAATGGACTCGAAGGATAACCTCATTTCCTGCTTCATCGCTCAACAAGTCGTTTCGCCAGACCTTGTAAAAGCCATCAAACGAGAAAAAAGAACTGCTGGATGGCTGACAGTAGCATCTACGCTTTCGGCTGGCGGTACAACGTTCTCTGAAGTTCAGATGTTCAGAGGCAAGACGAAACCTGGTTACATCATGGGTTACGTAGAAGGTAGAGATACTGAAAGAGGACTCGATGCAATGTCTGCCGAAGCTTCCGCTCAAGCAGAAGAACTGAAAACTTTGATGGTGGATCTCATTGTCAAGAACAACTCTGAAAAGGAGATGCTGATAACCGATATGGATCGAGGACTGATGTGGTTCATCCTGCCTAAACAAGAAGCTATTCTTCCGCTGGCAAAAGGCGAAGAATGCCATTTCCGGGTATCTTCCAGTTCGCCCCTCGATGAAAACAGGAAGTACATCAACGTCTCTGCCGATAGTTATCTGGAAAAGTACACTATCGCTCAGGAAACAGATTTCTTCTGGTATGTTCCCATCAGCCAAAAGACGAAGCAAAACCTTGGCTTTGACAGTCCTATGGAAGAAGGATATATTAAGATAGACAAAGAAACTATGAAGATGTCTGCCCTCACGACAGATGAGTTCAAGGCAATAAAGCAATAAAAAAGATGCCCACGAAATTGTGGGCATCTTCTTTTTCCGTAAGAACTATTGCTTAGTAAGTCATCACGGGCTTGAGTTCCTTGGCAAGAGCAATCATCTTGGTCAGTTCTTTTACGGAAGGAATGCGGCGAACAAGGCGTTTCGCGTCGTTCGTCTCCTTAATCTTCTCAAAAAGATTCTCTGCTACGCGATGACGGAACTCCTTAACGGTATCAACACCAGCAGCCTCGAGCAACTCGGAAAACTGTGGACCAACTCCCTTGATGCGGAACAGGTCGGCGTGGTTTGTCCATTTCAGAATGAGCTTTTCGCTGATACCTGTTTCCTCTGCCAAAGCAGCACGGCCTTTAGGAGCAGCACACTTCTTCAGCAAAGCGTCAACCGTCACAATGCCAGCCTTGATGAGTTTAGGAGCATAGACCTCGCCTACGCCCTCAATGTCAATAATCTTGTAAGTCATAGTACTTAGAGTTTAGGTGGTTAATAAATATGCATTCACGTCCACAAAGTTACGGATTCGCAATAGAAAAACCAAAGAAATTCCTGTTTTTCTTTGCATTTCGCTCACTTAATCGTAACTTTGCAGGTGCTAAAACGATTCAAAACAACTAATAATTATGAAAAAAAGCATCTGTATTACTGCATTTTTGTTTGCTGCAATCGTCAGCTATGCACAGTCGAACCACTACCTGACAAAAGAGGAAGCTCCCCTCGACACCACCTTCATCGGTCCTCCACCAGCATTTGGTTCACTCCTCTTCGAGCAGGACTTCCACATGTATCAGTATGGAAAAACACTTCGTGACACAGAACGCGGCAAGCAAGCCGTCAAGGATGCTAACACCTCGACTGACAACATCCTCGAAGTCTTCTCGGAAGCTTTCGGCATGAAACTCTCAAAAGAAGACACACCCGAAATCTACAAACTCATCAACACGATGAAGGAAGATGCCGGAAGTTATGCTACACGCTGCACGAAGAACCTCTACCAACGCACTCGTCCGTATGCTCTCTACAACGAGCCAACAGCCGTTCCTGAAGCTGAGGAACACCTTCGTCACAACGGCAGCTACGTTTCAGGACACAGCGCAACTGGTGTCGCAGTCTCGATGGTGCTGGCCTGCATCAATCCTGAAAGACAGAACCAACTTTATAAGCGTGGCCTCGATTTTGGAGAGAGCCGTTGGATTGTGGGTTATCATCATTACAGCGATGTCAAGGCCGGCCAGATGGTTGGAGCGCTCGTTCTGCCTGCCCTTCTCAACAATAAGGACTTCATGAAGCAACTCGACAAAGCAAAAGCCGAGTTTGCCCATCTTTCAAAGAAGAGATAACCTTATCTTTTTGCTGTCACCATCGTCACGAAATAGCCGAGGATGGCTTTTGCCTGCTCAGGTGTGATGAAGAGATAGAAGTGATTGCCTGCTGCATCCTGTTTGTAGTGGGTGTAGCCTTCGTTGGTCACAACGATGCGACCTGCTGGTGAAATGTTGAAGAACTGTTGCGGGTCAATAGCGTAGAGAACTGCTGTGAGGTCCCACGTTGGCCGATCCTCTATCTTCTTGAGGTAAACTTTATACGAATCCACGATGGGATGATGCTTTGTCCAAGTAAAATCATTCTCGATGCTTTGTGCCGGATAACGCACTTGAAGGCCCAACTCGAAAGGCGACATATAGATGGGGGTCGGCCATTCGTTGAAAACACGCTGGCAAGCTGCGACATCGTTCACGACATTATATTCGGCATACTTCGGGTTCTCGATGTGTCCAGCCATTGTGACCAGTCGTTTCACCTTTTGCGCAATAAGTTCTCTTCCTGTCAGAGGAGAGTATTCATCGGCTTTTGTATCAAGAAGCAAAGCCAGATTCGTACTAAAACCAACCGAGACTATCGTCACCGAAGCATCTTCTGCCTTTGCCAAAAGTTTGCGATAGAGCTTAACGGCAGATAGGAGCTGACTATAGTCTTTGATGCTTCGTTTATAGAGCGGCTTACCTTTCTCGTCGAGTTCCTCACAGACGACTTGCGTATAATTTGTTCCTGCAACTATGCTCTGATTTGCTCGAGGGCTGACTCCAATAGGGATTCGCTTCTGCCCATACCAAGTGTTTAGCAAATCGATATACTTTGGCGGGAACTCACCCTCCTTGTTTAGCATGACCGCCATCAAGTTGATGCGTTTCTGCTTGTTGTATTTGTAGAGCATATCTATGGCGAGGGCATCGTCCACATCGTTGCCCATATCCGTTTCAAAGATGATGTTCATTCTCTGTGCCCGCATCCCAAAGCCGAAACACAGCATCGTCAAAAGTAAAACAAATCGTTTCATGGTTTCGAGTAATTATTGTTTTCGACTACAAAGATATTAAAATTCTCGCAATTTTTTATTTAACATCGGAGAAAAAGTTGAAATGGCAATCTATAAAATCTCCCTCGCAATCCAGGCACAGGCTTCAGCATCGGCAAGGGCATGGTGGTGATTCCTCAGGCAGAAGCCGCAAGCCTCTGCAACAGTCTGGAGCTGATGGTTCGGCAAATACGGAAACACTCTACGAGAGACACAAAGTGTATCGAGAAATTCATAGTCTGGATAATCCATCCGATAAACGCGGAATACTGCTTTGAGACAACTCTCGTCGAAAGGTCGGTTGTGAGCCACCAAAGGCAAGCCTTCAATCATGGGTTCTATCTCAGCCCACACTTCAGGAAAGATGGGAGCATTGTCCGTGTCTTCATGCCCCAAACCATGAACCTGCTGGCACCAATAGTTGTAGTAGTTCGGCTCAGGCTGAATGAGGGAATAAAAAGAATCGACAATCTCCCCGTTCCTCACGATAACGATACCAACAGAACAAACCGAACTCCGTTCATTATTGGCCGTCTCAAAGTCTATCGCCGCAAAGTCAAGCATCTTGTCAGAGAGTTTGTGTCTGCAAAGGTACGATTAAGTGAGCAAAAAGCCAAATATATTTTGAGCTTTTTCAAGCGGGAGTACCTTCGAGATTATCTCAAAGGTACGAAATTATTATGTATTTTAACTAAAAAGGGGAAATATGTTACCTCCACTTTGAGCATAAAACAGCAAACATCATACATCTGCCCTCTTACGCCTTCTTTTCCGCAGCCATCAGGTATTCGGGTTCTGCTGATTCGTAGGACTTGGGGATTTGTCTGTCTTGCAGATAGATGTGGTTTAGAGTAAAGGCTATTGATTCGAGCGTCTTCTCTTTTGCTTTAGGTTTCAGTTCGCATTCCCAGACCACTATGCTGTGCCA
>JAGCXU010000043.1 GCA_017961145.1 Bacteroidaceae bacterium
AAAGCAGGTTCTGCCAAGAATGAGTTCGAGGTAGATGGCGTGACAGGTGCTACTCTTACCAGCAACGGCGTTGCCGATATGGTGAAGGATGGCCTGACAGCTTACAAGGAGTTCCTTGGTGGAGCTGCTGTTGAGGCTAAGGCTGAATGCACATGTCCTGTAGGAGAGTGTGAAGAAACCAATGTTGAACAATAAGCAAAAAGGAGGAAAAGAATATGAGTAAATTGTTTTCTGCTGAGAATAAAGCCGCATTCACTGGCCCCCTTAACGTGAACAACCCCGTCGCCGTTCAGGTGCTCGGTATCTGTTCGGCATTGGCTGTCACCAGTCAGCTGAAGCCAGCCATCGTGATGGGCTTGAGCGTGACGGTCATCACGGCATTCTCGAATGTGATTATATCCCTGTTGCGCAAGACGATTCCCAACCGCATCCGCATCATCGTGCAGCTTGTTGTTGTGGCTGCTCTTGTGACAATCGTGAGCCAACTGCTCAAGGCATACGTCTATGACGTGAGCGTGCAGCTGAGCGTTTATGTAGGTCTCATTATCACCAACTGTATCCTGATGGGTCGTCTCGAAGCCTTCGCGATGCAGAACGGCCCATGGCCTTCGTTCCTCGACGGCATTGGTAACGGCTTAGGCTATGCTGCCATCCTCGTCATCGTAGGTTTCGTTCGTGAATTGTTTGGCTTTGGTACGCTCTTCGGCTACAATGTCATTCCGCAGTTCATGTACGACGCAGGTTATCAGAACAACGGTATGATGGTGATGCCTGCAATGAGTTTGATTATCGTAGGTTTAGTAATCTGGGCACATCGTGCTTATAATAAAGAGGAGGAGAAGTAAATGGAACACATGTTAAGTCTCTTTGTCCGCAGCATCTTTGTGGACAACATGATATTCGCCTTCTTCTTGGGTATGTGCTCTTACCTTGCAGTATCCAAGAATGTGAAGACAGCTCTCGGCCTTGGCATTGCAGTAACCTTCGTACTGCTCGTCACTGTGCCTGTGGATTATGCTTTGCAGACCTACGTCCTCGGTCCTGATGCTTTGGTAGCAGGCGTTGACCTGACGTTCCTTGCCTTCATCCTGTTCATCGCCGTCATTGCCGGCATGGTGCAACTCGTGGAGATGATAGTGGAACGCTTCAGCCCATCGCTTTACGCTTCTCTTGGTATCTTCCTGCCTCTTATCGCAGTAAACTGCGCCATTATGGGTGCGAGCCTGTTCATGCAGCAACGCGTCACGATGGAGCCCACCAATGCTCAGTTCATCGGAGGCTTCGGAGATGCCATTGCCTACGCACTCGGCTCTGGTATAGGTTGGCTGCTGGCTATCGTTGGTCTTGCTGCTATCCGCGAGAAGATGGCATATACCGACGTGCCCAAGCCCTTGCAGGGCCTCGGCATTACATTCATCACAGTTGGTCTGATGGCACTTGCTTTCATGTGCTTCAGCGGCCTTAACATCTAATAATAGGAGGAATAAACAATGGATACAAGTTTAGTTTTGACAAGTATAGGAGTCTTCCTTACTATTATTATGATATTGGTGGCAATCCTTCTTGTTGCGAAGGCTTACCTGTCGCCAAGTGGAAACGTGAATGTAACGATTAACGGTAAGGACACGCTCTCTGTTCCTCAGGGTGCTTCTCTGCTGAGCACGTTGAGCCAGGAAGGCATCTTCCTGCCCTCAGCTTGCGGCGGAAAAGGTTCTTGCGGACAATGCAAGTTGCAGGTTACAGCTGGTGGTGGCAACATCCTCGACTCGGAGAAGGGTCACTTCACCCGTAAGCAAATCAAGGAGAACTGGCGTCTCGGTTGCCAATGCAAAGTGAAAGGCGACCTCGAGGTCAAGGTTGACGACAGCGTAATGGGCGTTAAGGAATGGGAATGCACCGTGATTGGCAACAAGAACGTGGCAACCTTCATCAAGGAGTACAAGGTGGCTCTGCCTGCAGGCGAGCACATGGACTTCGAGCCAGGCTCTTATGCACAGATTAAGATTCCCGCATTCGACTGCATCGACTACGACAAGGACTTCGACAAGAGCCTTATCGGCGACACCTATCTGCCTGCTTGGCAGAACTTCGGACTCTTCCCGCTCAAGTGTACCAACCCGACGGAAACCATCCGTGCATACTCGATGGCGAACTATCCCGACGAGGGCGACATCATCACCCTCAACGTCCGTATCGCTACGCCTCCCATGAAGCCGAAGGACCAGGGCGGTGGCTTCATGAACGTCAACCCGGGTATCGCTTCCAGCTACATCTTCAGCTTGAAGCCCGGCGACAAGGTGATTATGAGTGGTCCTTACGGAGAGTTCCGTCCGCAGTACGGCACAGGTCGTGAGATGATATGGGTTGGTGGTGGTGCCGGCATGGCTCCTCTGCGCGCTCAAATCATGCACATGTTGAAGGGTCATGGCGTGAAGGACGAAGACCGTCAACGTCCCATGCACTACTTCTACGGCGCTCGTGCCTTGGAGGAGATTCCTTTCCTCGACGATTTCCTGCAGCTCGAGAAGGATTTCCCCAACTTCCACTTCCACCTGGCACTCGACCGTCCCGATCCCAAGGCAGATGCTGCAGGTATCAAATACACTCCAGGCTTCGTGGCACCCGTCATGGGCGATACCTACCTCAAGGCTCACGAGGCACCCGAGGACTGCGAGTACTACCTTTGCGGACCTCCAATGATGGCAAAGACCGTGCTCGACCTCTTGCACTCTCTCGGCGTAGAGGACGACATGATTCGCTTCGATAATTTTGGAGGATAATTCTTCTCCAGACATCACAAAAAGCAGGCTCCAATCACGGAGCCTGCTTTGTTTTTCAACAAATGCAGCCTAATTGCCAAACTTAACGTGCCTAATTTGAAAAGATGACGTGTTAAGATTGCAATCTTAACGTGCCACGTTTGCCAACGACACGTGTTATCTTACGAAACTATCCCTGGCATGAAGATGGTGTGACTTTAGTGGTTCATAGAAACAACATTAGTTTTGGCCTTTCTGTGTTTTATGTTCTCATTTTTTTTCGTATCTTTGCAGAGCAGAGAATGCAGGATGAGTGAATTGAAGGCAAATAATGATTATAGACACCTATGACAGGAATTGAGATGATTTACAAAGATAAAGTAGTCGTCATAACAGGTGGCGCACAAGGAATAGGCCGATGTATCGCGGAGGAGTTCCAGAAGGCTGGAGCCGTGGTTTGTGTGATTGACAAGCAGGAGGGCAAACATTTCGTGGGCGACCTTGCTGACAAGCAAACCATTGAACAGTTCGCCAAAGAGGTGATAGAGAAGCACGGGCATGTGGACATCCTCGTCAACAACGCCCTCCCACTGATGAAGGGCATCAGCGATTGCACATACGAGGAGTTTCAATATGCCTTGAGTGTGGGCGTGACGGCTCCCTTCTATCTCGCCAAACTCTTTGCCCCTTATTTTGCCGAAGGAGCAACCATCATCAATATCTCATCCTCTCGCGACCGCATGAGCCAACCGCAAACAGAGAGCTATACTGCTGCGAAGGGTGGCATTGCTGCCCTGACTCATGCCCTGGCTGTCAGTCTGGCAGGACGAGTTCGCGTCAACTCCATCTCTCCTGGTTGGATTGACACCAATTATACCGTCTATGAAGGTCCTGATGCCAAGCAGCAACCGGCAGGTAGGGTAGGCAATCCCCTGGACATCGCCAATATGGTGCTCTATCTTTGCTCCGACAAGGCAGGGTTTATTACAGGCGAGAATATCTGCATCGACGGCGGCATGACGCGCCAGATGGTTTATCACGGCGACAACGGCTGGCGGCTGGAACGATAAAGGCCATTAATGGTCCCTCCTGAAGCGCCTGAGATTTGCAAAGTTTGATGCTGAGTTATTAACCTTATTAATAGTTTTACTATGAAAATGAAAATGTTTTTCCTTGCGTTGTTCCTTATGGGAATTGTGACAAGTCATGCCCGAAAAGGAGATGCTGGGACCTTGAATCTGCTTTATTGGAACATTCAGAATGGTATGTGGGACGGTCAGACCGACGACTACAAGCGGTTTACAGACTGGGTGTCGGCACAACATCCTGATATATGTGTGTGGTGCGAAGCGCAGAAGTTGTACGTAACAAACTCCGACAAGAGCGAGAAGGAAACGGAGGAGGAGTGTCTGGCTCGTTGGCGTAGGTTGGCAGAACGTTATGGTCACAGCTACATCTATCTGAGCGCTCATCCCGACAACTACCCGCAACTCATCACCTCGCGCTATCCGATGGAGGCAGAGAAGCTTATCACGGGAAATGCCGACACAATCGTATGTCATGGAGCATCGTGGTACAAGGTCAAACTCGGTAAGAAGCAGAAAATACTTAACCTTGTGACACTCCACACATGGCCTATGGGATATGGGTACAGAGTGCCGACAGATAAACGCGAGGAAAGTAAGGCAAAGGGCGAAGGCGACGTCTTTCGACGCAAAGAGATGGAACTCATTTGCAAGAATACCGTTTTGTCCCACAGCAACTCTAAGCATGAGTATTGGGCGATGATGGGTGACTTCAATTCAGTCTCACGTGTAGATAACGAAGCTTATCAATACCCGGACAGCACAACGAAGTTTCTGGTGCACGACTATATCTGCAGTGAGACGTCCTACATCGACCTCATCAAGAATTTCTATCCTCAGGAGTTCATCGGTTCCACAGGCAGCAATCGGCGTATCGACTTCATTTATGTCACTCCGGCCTTACGCAAGAAAGTGAGCGGAGCTGCAATCCTGAAAGACAGTTACACGACTCCAGTACGCAATCCTCAGAACATCTCAAACTTCTGGCATCCTTCCGACCACTTGCCCATCCTGATGAGGTTCAAGATGTAAGCTAGGCTTCAACTATTAAGGCCGGATATTGCGATTGCAACGTCCGGCCTTTTTCTTGTTTTCACCTTAAAGTGAGGTGTGTTATACCTTCGGCAGCTTTGCGAGGGCGGCTTGGATTTCCTCGTCGGTGGGGATGTAGTCGGTCATGGTGCCTTCGTTGAAAGCCTTATAGGCATAGAGGTCGAAATAACCTGTACCTGAAAGGTTGAAGACGATGACCTTCTCTTCGCCAGTTTCCTTGCACTTGAGGGCCTCGTCGATGGCAGCGCGGATGGCGTGGCTGCTCTCGGGTGCGGGCAATGTTCCTTCGGCGCGGGCAAAGAGTTCTGCTGCCTCGAAGACGGATGTCTGCTCGTAAGCGCGAGCCTCGAAGACGCCCTGGTCGTAGAGCTCGGACAGGATGGGACTCATGCCGTGGAAGCGAAGTCCGCCTGCATGGTTGGCAGAGGGGATGAACTGGCTGCCGATGGTGTACATCTTCGCCAAGGGGCAGATGCAGCCCGTGTCGCAGAAGTCGTAGGCATAGATGCCTCGCGTGAAGCTCGGACAAGAGGCTGGTTCGGCACCGATAATCTTGTAGTTTGCTTCGCCGCGCAGCACTTCGCCAAGGAAGGGAGCAGCAAAACCACCGAGGTTACTGCCGCCGCCTGTGCATCCGATGAGGATGTCGGGCTTGATGCCGTACTTCTTGAGTGCTGCCTGCACTTCGAGACCGATGACGGACTGATGCAAGAGCACCTGGTTCAAGACGCTGCCCAATTCATAACGATAGCCTTCGTTCGTTACTGCCACCTCAACTGCTTCGGAGATAGCGCAGCCGAGGGAACCCGTTGTGCCAGGGAACTCGGCCAATATCTTGCGGCCAACTTGGGTCGTGTCGCTTGGCGAGGGAATGATGCTGGCGCCGTAAGTGCGGATGACTTCGCGACGGAAAGGCTTCTGCTCGTACGAGCACTTCACCATGAAGACCTTGAGGTCGAGACCGAAGTACTGGCAAGCCATGCTCAGGGCTGTGCCCCATTGACCTGCACCTGTCTCGGTCGTCACGCCCTTCAGGCCTTGCTTCTTGGCATAGTAAGCCTGAGCAATCGCCGAGTTCAGCTTGTGAGAGCCGCTCGTGTTGTTGCCTTCGAACTTATAGAATATCTTGGCGGGTGTGTCGAGAGCCTGCTCCAGGAACTTCGCATGCACGAGTGGGCTGGGGCGGAACATCTTGTAGAAGCCCAATACCTCGTCGGGGATGTCGAACCACTTGGTGTCGTTGTCGAGTTCTTGCGCTAC
>JAGCXU010000044.1 GCA_017961145.1 Bacteroidaceae bacterium
CACCGCCTACTGGTTTACTGGGTGCAAGAATCTCACCATCATCGAGGGTATCAAGAACCTCAAGACGGACAACGTGACGAGTATGGTAGCCATGTTCGAGAACTGCTCCAGCCTGACGAGCCTCGACCTGAGCAACTTCAACACGGAGAATGTGACGGGCATGGGTAGCATGTTCTCTGGCTGCTCCAGCCTGACGACCCTCTATGCTGGCGCTGGATGGAGTATGGGTATTTTGAAGTCCTCAGCCTGGATGTTCGGTGGCTGCACGAGTCTCGTGGGCGGCCAAGGTACGACCTACAATGATAGCCATACGGATGGCTCATACGCCCACATCGATGGCGGTACAAGCAATCCTGGCTACTTCACGAGTAAGTCCTTGAAGGGCGATGCAAACCTCGATGGTACCGTATCCATCGCCGATGGTGTGGCAGTCCTGAACGCAATGGCAGGTCAGGAAGTTCCAGGCAATCCTGATGTGAATGGTGACAAAGAACTTGGTATTGCTGACTTCGTATCAGTCCTGAACATCATGGCAGGACAATGAGAAATGAAGGCATGAAAGAATAAGAATACAAGAAGCTAAGAATATAAATAAGCACGCCTGGTCTCAACCGGGCGTGCTTTGTTTGTCGGTAATCCAACCTGCCTTTATCTTTTTCAGACAATCCCTTGCGCCATTCAAAAGGAGAACCTTTGATGGCTCAGACAATCCCTTGCGCCATTCAAAAGGAGAACCTTTGATGGCTCAGACAATACCTTGCGCCATTCAAAAGGAGAACCTTTGATGGCTCAGACAATACCTTGCGCCATTCAAAAGGAGAACCTTTGATGGCTCAGACAATCCCTTGCGCCATCATAGCTTTAGCAACCTTCATGAAGCCGGCGATGTTAGCACCTTTGACGTAGTTGACATAATCGCCTTCTCGGCCGTACTTGACGCACTGTTCGTGGATGCCCGACATGATCTGATGCAAACGCTTGTCAACCTCCTCGGCTGTCCAGCTGATTCGCATCGAGTTCTGCGTCATCTCAAGTCCTGAGGTCGCCACGCCTCCTGCATTCACAGCCTTGCCAGGAGCGAAGAGTTGCTTCGCAGCGATGAACTTCTCGGCTGCTTCTGCCGTGCACCCCATGTTGCTGACCTCGGCTACACAAAGCGGTTTGTTGGCCAGAATCTTGTCTGCATCCTCGCCATTCAGTTCGTTCTGAGTGGCACAAGGCAGGTAGATGTCGGCTTTCTGCTCCCAAGGCTTCTTACCCTCGAAGAAAGTAGAGCCGGGGAACTGCTCTGCATAAGGCTGGCAGATGTCGTTGCCGCTGGCACGAAGTTCGAGCAGGTAGTCAATCTTCTCGGTATCAAGTCCTTGCGGGTCGTAGATATATCCATCCGGACCTGAGATGGTGATGACTTTTGCGCCAAGTTCTGTTGCTTTCTTCGCAGCTCCCCAAGCCACGTTTCCGAAGCCGGAGAGGGCAACGGTCTTGCCCTTGATGTCGAGCCCATGCGTCTGCATAATCTGGTTGACAAAGTAAAGAGCTCCGAAGCCTGTCGCTTCTGGGCGAAGGATGCTTCCGCCCCATTCGAGACCTTTGCCAGTAAGGGTTGCGGCATGGAACTGTGTAGTCAGTTTCTTATACATGCCAAAGAGGTAGCCTATTTCTCTGCCGCCCACACCAATATCGCCTGCAGGAACATCCACATCAGGGCCGATGTATTTGAAGAGCTCTGACATAAAGGCTTGGCAGAAGCGCATGATTTCAGCGTCGCTCTTGCCTCTCGGAGAGAAGTCACTGCCGCCCTTGCCGCCGCCCATAGGCAGCGTTGTGAGGGCATTCTTGAAGGTTTGCTCGAAGCCGAGGAACTTCAGGATGCTGAGGTTGACTGAAGAGTGGAAGCGAAGACCGCCCTTGTAGGGACCAATCGCGCTGTTGAACTGCACTCGATAGCCGATGTTTACTTGCACTTCACCCTTGTCATCCACCCATGGCACGCGGAAAGTGATGATGCGTTCAGGCTCGACAATGCGCTCCACAATCTTTGCTTTCTCGAACTCGGGATGCTGATTGTAAACGTCCTTAATGCTATCCAGCACCTCGCGGACAGCTTGGAGGTACTCTCTTTCGCCTGGATGCTTCTGTTCCAGGCCTTGCATAATTTTCTCTACATTCATGGTATATATGGTTAAAATTCAAGGTTTTACGCACTCTGAGTTATGACTCATCCCAGTTCGTCGCACTCTTTGAGCCAGAGCTCAGAGCTTGCATCGCTTGGCATACGCCAATCGCCACGAGGACTGAGAGAGCAGGAGCCCACCTTAGGTCCGTCGGGCAAACAACTCCGCTTGAACTGCTGGGCGAAGAAGCGACGGCAGAAAGTTCTGAGCCACTTGCGAATGGTGGCGTCGTCGTATTTCTGGCCGAAAGCCTGACGAGCCAAAAGGTATATCTTGGCTGGTCGGAAGCCCCAACGGAGCAGGTAGTAGAGGAAGAAGTCGTGCAACTCGTAAGGTCCCACGAGGTCCTCGGTCTTCTGTGTGATGTTGCCCTGTTCGTCGGCAGGAATGAGTTCGGGCGAGATGGGGGTGTCAACAATGTCTAGAAGCGTCTGCTTAGTGCTTTCGTCCTTCGTCCGTTCTGCCACCCAGTTGACGAGATGCCTGACCAAAGTCTTTGGCACTGAGGCATTTACGCCATACATGCTCATGTGGTCGCCGTTGTAGGTCGCCCATCCGAGAGCCAGTTCGCTGAGATCGCCAGTACCCACCACGAAGCCATTCATTTGGTTGGCCGCATCCATCAGGATTTGTGTGCGCTCGCGAGCCTGTCCATTTTCGTAGGTTACATCGTGCTTCTCCAAGTCGTGTCCGATGTCGTTGAAGTGCTGGATGCAAGCTTCCTTGATGCTAATCTCGCGAATAGTGATGCCGAGCAGTTTCATGAGGTTGACAGCATTGGTGTAAGTGCGGTCCGTTGTGCCGAAACCTGGCATCGTGATGCCTACAATTCCGCGTCGATTCTTGCCAAGCCTGTCGAAAGCGCTTACGCAGACAAGCAGGGCAAGCGTCGAGTCGAGGCCACCACTGATGCCGACTACAACTGTCTCTGCGCCAGTGTGTTGTATTCTCTTTGCTAAACCTTCTGTTTGGATGTCGAATATTTCTTGGCAACGCTCATCCAGTCGTGCTCCTGTAGGTACGAAAGGATAGGCATCGATGACTCTTGTCAGGGAGAATGGACGGGCGGGAACGCGCTCTGTATCGACAATGTTGGGCTGTCTCTTGCGTGCTGCACAAGCTGAGAAGGTGGTATTCATTCTTCGTTCGCTGCGAAGCCTTTCTACGTCAATCTCCGCTTCGAGCATCTGTGCTTCAAACTGATGGCGTTTCGCCTCTGCCAGAAGCACGCCATTCTCGTAGATGAGACCTTTGCTGCTGAAGACAACATCCTGCGTGCTTTCGCCGAAGCCACAAGCGCTGTAAACGTAGCCGCAAATGCATCGTGCACTCTGTTGTGCGAGAAGATTCTGCAGATAAGTGTATTTGCCCACCAAATCGTTGTCGGCACTGAGATTGAAGATGATGTCGGCACCTTGCAGAGTAAGCGTCGAGCTTGGGGGAACGGGAGCCCAAAGGTCTTCGCAAATCTCTACGCCAAACGTGCATGAGGGCGTCGAGAAGAGCAGATTTGTGCTGACCGTCACCTGTTGTCCGCAGATTAGTACCGTACCTTCAGGCACATCGGCTCCGCTTTGGAACCAACGCTTCTCGTAGAACTCCTTGTAGTTAGGCAGGAAAGTCTTCGGCACAAGACCGAGAATCTTGCCTCGCTGAACGACTGCTGCGCAATTGAGCAAGGCTCCGCGATAGGGCACGGGCAAACCGACGATGCTGATGATGTTGAGGCTTCGGGTGGTGTTCATCAGGTGGATGAGCGCCATCTCTGCCTCGTCGAGCAAGAGCTGCTGAGCGAAGAGGTCGCCACAGGAGTAAGCGGTAAGCGAGAGTTCTGGCAAGCAGATGATTTCTATGCCTTTACCTTCTGCTTGAATGACGAGCGACTCTATCTGCTCGACGTTGTACTGGCAGTCTGCAACCTTCACCGAAGGAATGGCCGACGCCACTTTGACAAATCCGTGATTCACTGTATTTAAAGATTTAGTATTTGCATCG
>JAGCXU010000045.1 GCA_017961145.1 Bacteroidaceae bacterium
AGAAGACGGGAAAACAACCTCCATCGACTATCGCAAAGCATCAAAAGAGGAACTCTTCGCTTTCCTTGGAGAGGTCCTTCCAAACTTCGATGGTGACCGCATCTATCCAAGCGACGTCAAGAAACTCATTCAATGGTATAATATCCTTATCGAGAACGGCTTGACCGACTTTGATGAAGCACTACAGGAAACTCAAGGCGACAACATCGACGACAGAAAGTAAAGAGATAAGACAAGAAAGTAAACGCAAGAAGGGTATGTCAGAATGAAATGACATACCCTTTTTGTTTACACAAAACTCAAGTCGAACTTCCAGTACTCTCCAAAGAAAACTCCAGTACTCACACGAGAGTACTGGAGTTTTCTTACGTAGGTACTGGAATATTGACGTGAGGATTGCGACGTAGACACATCCTCTTCTTTATATGATTCAACATCAAGTCCGAGTCCAAGTGCTCTCAGGAAAGTGACAGTCTCGAAGTTTTCTTGTTCTTCGTGTTTGCCAATAAAGACTCCAGCATGGGGAGCATTCGGTTCAGTTGACCGCACTGTATCATGAAGTTCCAAAACGGCTCGAACTTCTTCCAGCCGCCCATGTAGAACAAATGAGCCAGCTGCTGCTTCAGATTGTCATGGCCAAAGCTGGCACGAAAGATGTTGCTCCAGGAATAGAATTCTTTATAGGCCCAGTCGTAGCCTTGTTTCAGTTCGTCGGCAGAAAGCCCGATGGTCTTATAAACCACGGTTCGCGTGTCGTACTTGCTCCAGTCGTAGGAGGTAATACGCCCGTCGAGCTCCATCTGTTGGAACAGGCGTGTGCCGGGAT
The DNA here is from genome assembly GCA_017961145.1 of Bacteroidaceae bacterium. Classification (GTDB taxonomy): domain Bacteria; phylum Bacteroidota; class Bacteroidia; order Bacteroidales; family Bacteroidaceae; genus Physcousia. The sequence continues at coordinate 827 of JAGCXU010000045.1, forward strand.
AGGGTGTGAGAATATGGAAGGTAGCCGTGGTGATGCTGTGTTCGATGCCCCACTCGACAGTGCGACGGAACACATCCTTGTCATCATGGTCAAGGCCAAACACAAAGCTGCCGTTTATCATGATGCCCAGACTATGCAGTCGCTCAACGGCTGCCACATAGTCCTTCGAAAGATTTTGCAGTTTGTTGCTGCTGCGCAGGTTCTCTGGCGAGAAGGTCTCGAAGCCGAGAAAGATGCTACGGAGCCCAGCCTCGGCGGCTTTCTCTATCAGGTCACCCTTCAGCACAGAGGCAATCGTGGCTGCACTCTGGAAGACGCGTCCCATGCCACGCATACCCTCAAACAGCTCCTCCGCAAAACGTGGACTGCCCAGCAGGTGGTCGTCAAGGAAATAGAGGTGACGGCCTGGTAGTCGGTCAATCTCGGCCAAGGCATCGTCAATGCGTTGCGTGTAGAACGACTTCCCCTCGCCGTAGAACGCATCCTTATAGCAGAAGTCGCAGTGGTGTGGACAGCCGCGGGACACTACGAGCGAATTGGGAACAAAGTATTTCTCTCGCTTGATGAGGTCGCGTCTGACGGGCGGGATGTGCTCGATAGAACGCCAACGGGCCACATAGCGTTTTTGCGGATTTCCGGCGTGCAAGTCAGCTACAAAGCGGGGAAAAGCCTCCTCGCCAGGACCCAGAAGGATAGTATCGGCATGCCGGGCTGCTTCGTCGGGCAGCGACGTGACATGCAGGCCGCCCATGACCACATAGACGCCTTTCTGCCGATAGTGGTCGGCAATGCTATAGGCACGGTAGGCATTAGTCACGTACACTTGTATGCACACCAAGTCCGGCTCATCGTCGAGCGTCAGCCGCTCCACATGCTGATCAACAATCTCCACTTCATCGTCATCGCAGAAGTAGGCAGCCAACGTGGCAAGTCCTAACGGCGGGAACAGCGAGTACTTGATGGGACGCCAATAGGGGCTCTCGGCTTCCTGCAACGAAGGCAGAATCATCTTTACTTTCATATCCTTAGTTAATCAGATTCTATGATTTCTACGATAGCCAGGCAGGTAACTGGCGGCCCCGACAGCTCAGAAGAGATAGACCTTTACGTCTTTTGCTGCGCCAGGTGTACCCTGTTCAGCCCGTGGCAGGTATTCAATGCCCGTTATCGTCTGCTCGGAGCCGAGGTCGATAACCAACAGGTGCGGTAAATCTGTGCCCTTAACGGTCTGCCAGTAAGTACTCTCCTGCAAGTCATAGACTTTGTCGCCAAGGTGGTTTCCGTTCTCTTCCTCCGAGTCGGCGTACTTCACCGTCCAAGGCTCACGGCTGATGCGCTTGCCGTTGCTGCCAAGGGCATAAAGCTCTGCAATGGCCGTGACGTCGTCTTTCTGCTGCGTGCTCAGCACCTCGATGGCAAGATAGCGACCACGACGAGACCACTTGAATTCAAGCCTTTGCCAGCCGTTTCCTGCCTTCAATTCACCTTCGAAAACAGGAGATTTTGAGTTGAGATCAGGCTTGTCACCTGGGTTATTGTGCTTGTTGTTCTTCTCCAATTGCAACTTATTCAGTTCAGGTTCTGCCTGTCCCCACACTACGCGCTCGCTCGGACCTGCGATGTCGAGGACAATCACCTCGTTCTTGCCCTTCTTGAGCCAGCAGCCGGGCACATAAAGTGTCTGCTGCGGGCCAATCGACCAAATGCGTCCCATCGCATGTCCATTCACCCAAACTTGTCCTTTACCCCACTTCTCGAAGTTGAGGAACGTGTCGCCCACCTTCTTCAGGTCAAAGTAACCTCGATAGTAGCCACGTCCGAAGATGAGGTCGTCGCTGTCCAAGGCATAGCGCATGGTGCGGCCGAGACGCATCATGCTGATGGATTCACGGGTGGTTGGCTTCTTCTCCTGCCACTCGAAAGCCTTGACAGCAACCTCGTAGTCGTCGGGAATGCGCATGTGCTCCCACATTGTCGGGGTATAGACAATTTCCGTTCCGTCGATACCGAAATGTGACTTCACGTTGATCGTGATAGTAGGACTGCTGACCAGTCCTTTGAAATCCTTGATGGCACGACCAAAATTGATGCGGCCCATTCCTTCGACAAGGATTTGCAGTTCCTGCCCCCGACTGATTGGTGGCAAGGAGAGCGACTTTTCGTTCTTCACGCGGTCAGTCTTGCCGATATACTTCCCGTCGATAAAGACTTGGGCAAAGTCGTGAGCATCAATCGTGAGCGTGGCTGACCAATCCGCTTCTTCCGGCTTTGAAATGTCAGGCAGGCGGGTACTGTAGAGTACAGCACCCCATCCCATGTCCATTTCCTCGAAGGTCTGGGGATCACCTTCATGCCAGCGGCCTTCATATCTAAAGTCGAAGCCATTATAGAGCGGGGCAAACTCCGTCAGCTCGAACTTGGGAACGGTAATGATGGGCATGGGAGCCTTTGGCACAGCAGGCATCTTCTTGCCGTCGTTATACTTCTCCATCATCTTGCGCAGTTCCCAGAACTTGAGCGTTGGCAAGCCCCATTCGTTGATGGGAGCGTCGTAGTCGTAGCTCGTGACGTCGGGCGCGAAGCCCGGGCTGTTGGCGCCTGCCCAGTGGCCGAAGCTTGTGCCGCCGTGCGTCATGTAGAGCGAGAAACTGATACCCTTCGAGAGCATCTCGTCCATGCCCTCCACCATGTCCTTTGCCGGACGTGTCTCGTGTTGAGCTCCCCATTTATCAAACCAACCGCTCCAGAACTCGGAGCACATCTTGGGAGCATCAGGCCGAAGTTCGCCAAGACGACGGAACTGCTGGTCGATGTTGGCACCCGTGCCGAAATTCATCGTCCAGACGAGGTCATCGAGGCCGTTCTTCTCGAAGTTAGATGCCCAGTCGCATTGGAACAAAGCCAACTTTTTACCATAAATATCTCGCAGGCAATCCCTTATCTCCGAGATGTAAGGCTTATCCTCGCCATAGGAGCCGTATTCGTTCTCAACCTGCATCATGATGATGGGGCCGCCGTTTTGTATGGTGAGAGGCTTCAGTTGCTCGCCTACCTTTTGCTCGAATATCTTGACGCGCTCCATGAAGTATGGGTCGCGTTCACGCAACTTAATGTCCTTCTTCTTCAAAAGCCACCAAGGCAAACCGCCCATTTCCCACTCGGCACAGACGTATGGACCAGGGCGTACAATTACGTACATGCCGTTTTTCTGAGCCACGCGACAGAATTCGGCAATGTCGTTGTTGTCTGTGAAGTTGAACTCCCCTTCTTTCTGTTCGTGGATGTTCCAGAAGATATAGATACACACAGAGTTCATGCCCAGCGCTTTGCACATCTGTATTCGATGTTCCCAATATGGCCGAGGAATACGAGGGTAATGTACTTCAGCTGCCTTCACGATGAAAGGTTCACCATTTAGAAGAAATGTCTTATTCCCTATTGTGAAATCGCCTGCAGCAATACTTGCAGAGGACATTATCAAAACAATGATAATTAAGAACTTGAAGACTTTCATGGTTTTATGCGTTTAAGATTTCTTTTCCAAAAGAACAACATTCTCGACGTGTTGTGTGTGGGGGAACATATCGACTGGCTGGATGCGTTTCACGTCGTAGGCTACGGAGAGCAATTGCAGGTCGCGGGCTTGTGTGGCCGGATTGCAGCTAACATAAACGATGCGTTGAGGGTCTGCAAAAAGGATAGTGTCGATAACGTCTTGATGCATGCCAGCTCGAGGAGGATCTGTGATGATGATGTCGGGTTTGCCGTGCTTCTCGATGAAGTCGCGATTCAGGATGTCCTTCATGTCGCCAGCGAAGAACTCAGTGTTCTCGATACCGTTTATCTTCGAGTTAACCTTGGCATCTTCAATGGCTTCAGGCACATATTCTATGCCAATGACTTTGCGGGCCTTACTTGCAACAAAGTTAGCGATTGTACCTGTTCCCGTATAGAGGTCATAAACGAGTTCATTCCCAGACAGTCCTGCGAACTCTCTTGCTACCTTATATAATATATAGGCTTGCTCTGTGTTTGTTTGGTAGAAACTCTTAGGTCCGACCTTGAACCTCAAACCTTCCATCTCCAAGAAGATGTGGTCGGTTCCGCTGAAGAACTGTACATCGAGGTCGCCGATGGTATCGTTGAACTTCTCGTTGTTAACCCAAAGCAGACTCGAGACCTCAGGAAACTCTTCGTGCATCCACTTCAGCATCTCGAGGGCCTGCTCCTTTAGTTCTGAAGCGGATAGCGTGTCGAATGGTGCGAAGCAGAACTGCATCAAGACCATCAACTCATCGGTATTGGAAAGACGAATCATCATGTTTCTTAGCAAGCCCTGATGCTCGCGTGCATTGAAGAAGGTCAGATTGTGCTCGTAGGCATAGTCTCTTGCTCCGTTGCGAAGGCGGTTGTTGATGTCCTCCATGAGCTTGCAATCCACGATGGGCAGTATCTTGTCAAACGCTCCAGAGGTATGAAACCCGACTGCCCCAGGAAGCTCGAACTTCTTGCCGGACTGGATTTCCTCTTCAGTCAGCCAAATCTTGTCGGCAAACCCGAACTCGAGCTTATTGCGGTAACACATGATCTTCTCCGAACCAAGGATGGGATTGCATTCTGGCAAGGGAATCTTACCGATACGCTCCAGGTTGTCCATCACTTGCTTCTGCTTGTAGCGCAACTGGTCCTCGTAAGGAAGTATCTGCCACCTGCATCCGCCACAAACGCCATAATGCGGACAGAAAGGCTCTGCCCTGTGTTCGCTCTTCTTGTGAATGAAAGTACAAAGGGCTTCGGCATAGTGATGTTTCTTACGTGTGACACGCAAATCGACAACATCACCAGGAACGACATACGGGACGAAGACAACAAGGTCGTCAATCCTCACAAGAGCCTTACCTTCTGCTGCGACATCCTGTATTTCGACTTCTTTATAAATAGGCAATTCTTTCTTTTTTCTTGACATCTTTGAGTTTGTTTCAGTATGCAAAAGTATAAAAAAACACGCAAACAGCAAAATTATTCATCGCTTATTATGATTTATGAATTATTTATAGTACATTTGCAGTCCTGAAAATCAATTCATATTAAGATATATAACATTATGAGTCAAAAACGTGTTTATACCTTTGGTAATGGACAAGCTGAAGGTAATGCGCAAATGCGCGAACTGCTGGGTGGCAAAGGTGCCAATCTGGCAGAGATGAATCACATTGGTGTCCCTGTTCCTCCAGGCTTTACTATCACAACCGACACTTGTAACGAGTATTATAAGGTTGGTCAGGAGAAGATTGTTGAAATTCTTCAGAAGGACGTAGATGCAGCCGTCGCTCATACCGAGAACCTGATGCGCTGCAAGTTTGGCGATCCGAAGAACCCGTTGCTCGTCAGCGTTCGTTCAGGTGCCCGTGCCTCTATGCCTGGCATGATGGACACAATCCTCAACCTCGGTCTCAATGATGAGGTGGCAGAAGGAATGGTGGCTAAGACTGGCAACCCTCACTTTGTATATGACAGCTATCGCCGCTTCGTACAGATGTATGGCGACGTCGTGCTCGGCATGAAGCCTGAAAATAAGGAAGATATCGACCCGTTCGAAGCCATCATCGAGAAGGTGAAGGAAGAACAGGGTGTTACCCTCGACAAGGATCTTTCTGTTGAATCTCTGAAGAAGCTCGTAGAGCTCTTCAAGAAGGCTATCAAGGAGCAGACTGGTCAGGACTTCCCCACCGACCCGAAGGAACAGCTTTGGGGCGCCATTTGCGCAGTATTCCGCAGTTGGATGAACGAACGTGCTATCCTTTATCGTAAGATGGAAGGCATTCCTGATGAATGGGGAACAGCCGTTTCCGTTATGGCAATGGTATTCGGCAACATGGGCGACACTTCAGCTACTGGCGTTTGCTTCAGCCGCGATGCCGGTAATGGTGAGAACCTCTTCAACGGCGAGTACCTGATTAATGCACAAGGTGAGGACGTTGTGGCAGGTATCCGCACTCCTCAGCAGATTACGAAGATTGGCTCTCAGCGTTGGGCACAACGTGCTGGCATCAGCGAGGAAGAGCGTATTGCCAAGTATCCTTCTATGGAAGAGGCTATGCCCGAGCTCTACAAGGAGCTGGATGCTCTGCAGGACAAGCTCGAGAAGCACTACCACGACATGCAAGATATGGAGTTCACCGTGCAGGAAGGCAAGCTCTGGTTCCTCCAGACACGTAACGGCAAACGTACAGGTACCGCTATGGTCAAGATCGCTATGGACCTGCTCCACGAAGGCATGATTGACGAGAAGACAGCTATTCTCCGCTGCGAACCTCAGAAGCTCGACGAGTTGCTTCACCCCGTATTCGATAAGCTTGCTCTCAGTAAGGCAAAAGCTATCACGCAGGGTCTGCCCGCATCACCAGGCGCAGCTTGCGGTCAGATTGTCTTCCATGCTGATGACGCAGAGGCTTGGCACGAAGACGGACACAAGGTTATCATGGTTCGTATTGAGACCAGCCCTGAAGACCTCGCAGGTATGTCTGCAGCTGAAGGTATCCTGACAGCTCGCGGCGGCATGACCAGTCACGCAGCAGTTGTGGCTCGCGGTATGGGTAAGTGCTGCGTTAGTGGTGCAGGTGCCATTAACGTAAACTACAAGAACAAAACTGTTGAAATCGACGGTGTTGTTTATAAGGAAGGCGACTATCTCTCTCTGAACGGCACAACCGGTCAGGTCTTCGCAGGTGAAATTCCTACTAAGGCTGCAGAACTGAGTGGCGACTTCAAGGAACTGATGGACCTCTGCGACAAGTACACCAAGATGGAGATTCGCACCAATGCCGACACACCTCACGACGCACAGGTTGCTCGCGACTTCGGAGCTAAGGGCATCGGACTGACCCGCACAGAGCACATGTTCTTCGACGGTCAGAAGATTATCGCCATGCGTGAGATGATTCTTGCCGACTCTGTTGAAGGTCGTGAAAAGGCTCTTGCTAAGCTTCTTCCTTATCAGAAGGCCGACTTCTATGGCATCCTGAAGGCTATGGACGGACTGCATGTAAACATCCGTCTGCTTGATCCCCCATTGCACGAGTTCGTGCCTCATGATGAGGTAGGTCAGCAGACAATGGCTAAGGAAATGGGCGTCAGCGTGGAGGAAATCCAGAAGCGCGTTCATTCTCTGGCCGAGAACAACCCGATGCTGGGCCATCGTGGCTGTCGCCTTGGCATTACCTTCCCCGAAATCACAGCTATGCAGACACGCGCCATCCTTGGTGCCGCTTGCCAGCTGAAGAAGGAAGGCTACGATCCACATCCCGAAATCATGGTTCCTCTGATTGGTATCCTCTATGAGCTGAAGCAGCAGAAGGAAATCATCCAGCGTGTTGCTGAGGAAGTCTTCGCAGAGGAAGGCGTTCGCATCGAATTCGAGATTGGCACGATGATTGAGATTCCTCGTGCTGCCCTCACGGCCGACCGTATCGCTACCGAAGCAGAGTACTTCTCATTCGGTACAAATGACCTGACACAGATGACCTTCGGCTATAGCCGCGACGATATTGCAAGCTTCCTTCCCGCTTACCTCGAGAAGAAGATTTTGAAGGTCGATCCGTTCCAGGTTCTCGACCAGAACGGCGTTGGTCAACTCATCAAGATGGCTGTCGAGAATGGCCGCAAGGTTCGTCCAAGCCTGCGTACTGGCATCTGCGGCGAACATGGTGGTGAACCCAGCTCTGTGAAGTTCTGCGCTAAGGTTGGCATGAACTACGCTTC